>JAKEFE010000034.1 GCA_022616215.1 Candidatus Parcubacteria bacterium
CGATGGTGGAGGCGGCACGCGGACAAGAAAAAGTATAGCGTGATAGCATAGACCTGTGGCGCGCGAAAGTGAACCTATTTCAAAATTGATTGCGGCAAAGCGCGGGGGCGTGAGCCGGCGGACATTGCTTGGCATGGCAGCTGGGTCGGTAGCAGGCGTTGTTGGCGCAGCAATGTACACGGGCAGGCGCGCTGAAGGCGTGCACGGAGCCGAGGCGACTGAACCTGTTCGGCAAGAATCATTAGAGGCGAGAAAGTCGGGTTTTGAGTACGCGTATACAAGATTGAAGCGAGATGAAATTTTGTTCCTCGGCGAGGACGGCGCGCCCCTTATCGTACCGGAGGTTCCAGATGAAATTCCGCCTATTACGAATCCTCTTAAACTAGAGCCATTTACGGTCGTTGATCAAGATGAGCAGGAAGTGGTTATCTCGCCGGGAGAGTTTGATGCTCATGGGTTTTTAATTGACGTTCCGAGACAGCCCGATTTAAATCAAGAATGGATTGATGAGGCACGAAGGAGGATAGCAGGGAGAACAGGCACACCTTTTGTGGAGGGGGAACAGCCACGGCAATTAAATGTCATTAAAATTCTGCGTGATGCGTATGACGCGGATCGGCGGCGCGAGGAAAGACAACGACGCGCGAACCCCGCCTACGTCAGGACCGAACCGCTCTTTGAGGCCGAGACGTTCATGGACATCGTGAAATTCCACGGCGCGCAACAGCGTGCGGAACTTGGCGGGAAATCGCTCTTCGAGTACATTCGTGAGAATGTTCGGGGAGCAACGCATATCCGGGGAGCGCGTACCGCCGTTCCCGAGCTATTGCTTGCGCGCTTAGAATCGTTTCTGCCCGCGCTCGTGGCGCAGGAATCACAAGGCAATCCAGATGCTCTAAGCGCGGTTGGCGCTGTTGGTGCGTTTCAAATCATGCCCGGCACATGGAGGACGTTTGAGCGGCGCATGGGCGAGCAGTTGGACCGGACGTCGCTTGCCGACCAACTCAAAGTCGCGGGTGCTCATCTGGCTGATTCCTATGACCATGTGCTGTTAGATATGAAAGATGCCGAAGGAAGGGATCGCGAGAATAGTTATCTTAATCGCATCAAAAAGCGATTTTTTGGAGATGATGGCGCGTTGTTTGAAGAATACTTCCTGTTTCCTGCGATGATAAATTCCTATAACACGGGTACTGCTATTTTCATGGATATGATTCAGTGGGCGGTGGAGCACTACGTACCGCTCCTTCCGCACGACGCCACCATTGACCCGAAAGATGTGTTCGTTACCCTTGCGTGTGCGGCGGCCCGTTCGAGCCACCCACTCGTAAGGCGCTATAAAAAGGACTCAAGCGAGTATGTTGTGCGAATTGCCGCACTTGAACCGCACGTTGCAAAACTCTAGTTAGGAGTGGAGGAATACCATCACGTCTCCATCGCGGACGACGTATTCTTTTCCTTCGGTTTTGATGTCGCCCTTATCCCGTGCGGCGCTCCATGAGCCATCCTCAAGGAGTGTGTTCCAACAAATTACTTCCGCACGGATGAATTTGTCTTTGAAATCGTTATGAATGGCCGCGCCAGCTTCCGGAGCGGTTGAGCCGCTCCTAGTTGTCCACGCCCGAGACTCTTTGGGTCCTGTGGTGAAAAACGTGACGAGTCCGAGTGTGGTGTACGCGCCGCGTATAAGTTCCGTGAGCCCCTCTACCTGCACGCCAAGCTCTTGGCGAAACGCTTCCTTATCGCCCTCGGCTACATCATGAAGCTCGTGTTCAGTTCGGGCATCCACATGCACATACTCACTTCCGAGTGATTTCACATAGTCATAGGCGCGCTCCGCGCGCCCATCTTTATTCTCATCAAGATTGTGCCCGCCCGACTTACCGTTAAACGCATACAAAATCGGCTTCATCGTTAAAAGATTGAGTGGCTTCACGAGTTTTTCCTCCTCTGGTGTAAGCGGCGCGTTTCGGGCAAGTTTCCCTTCGTTTAGCGTTTGTTCAATTTTTATAAGCGCCGCGTCTTCAGTCACCGCTTCTTTTAGCCCTGCGCGAATGTCGCGCACCAATTTTTCGCGGCGCTTTGCCACTTGCTCGCGGTCGGAAAGTACAAGCTCTAGATTAATGATTTCAATGTCGCGCACCGGGTCAACGTCCCCATGCACATGCGTAATGTCCGGGTCGTCAAAAAAACGCACCATCTGGAGAATCGCGTCTGTTTCTCTAATGTTTGAAAGAAATTGGTTTCCAAGTCCTTCACCTTCTGAAGCACCTTTGACAAGCCCCGCAATGTCTACAAACTCTATAGCAGCGGGAATGGTGCGCTCTGACTGCGAAAGCGCCGCAAGCTTGTCTAAACGCTTGTCTGGGACGCCAACGACACCAATCGACGGGTCAATGGTGCAAAACGGATAGTTCTCCATCGGCACACACGCGTGCGTGAGCGCATTAAACAGCGTGGACTTCCCCACGTTTGGCAATCCAACGATACCGATTTTCAGCATGCATCCACCTTATCCTTATGCTGCGCGGCGAGCAAGCGCGGCCATCTTTTTTTCAAGACGCACTTTTTCTTCTTCGGAGCGGCCTTCAGAATTGCCTATTTCCGTAATGCTCGTTCTCATGCCGGAAAATTCGCACACCGCCTTGTCTATTTCCGCCGTGTAGTCGCCAAACATAAATCGTTCAACCCATGGATGGTTCTTGAGTAACACAACGATGCGTGCGGTTCTTCCTTTGAGGAGTTTGTGCCAGCCCATCGTGGTTTTCCCATCCGGCATTTTGATAAACCGGAACGCAAAACCGGGAAGCCACAGACGATCAATGAGACCTTTGAGGAGTGAGGGCGTGGATGACCACCACAACGGATACAGCAGTACGAAGTGGTCGCACCAGTTGATGTCTTCCTGCACTTGTTTTAAATCAGGTTCAAGTTCCTGAATGACGCGATATCCCTTATGCAAAATGGGATCAAACTGCAAATCGCCGATATTTGTGCGGCGCACGTCGTGTCCTGCCCCGTGCGCGGCGCGCTCGTACGCGTCGGCCATACGGTTGGTCAGGGTTCCTTCCTTATCGGGATTGCCCATCAAAATATAGATCTTTTTCACCCCGTTAGATATAGCCATTGAGTTTTAGTTAGTGGTTGCACTGGTTATGTAACGGGGTTCACTTCATCAGTTCTGCAAGCTCGTTCCTATACTTCTTCATCACCTCCATCGTCGCTTTCATTTGTGGCTCGCCGCCTTTTTTGGTGCGCCGCTCAATTTCTTCACCAATTTTCTTCATCAAATCAGGATTCTTCTCCATCATCGCGAGCAGTTGTTCGCGCTGCGCTTCCGGCACATTTTTCATCTTAAACTTCGCCACTTGGCGAAGCAGAAAATTTTGAATACCCATTGAAGAGATTATAGCAGAACGGTTGCCTGATTCCCGGATACTTCCGCAATGCCCCCATGCGCGATAGGAACGGTTCGTTTTTCCCCCTCTGCCGTTTCTACCTTCGCTTCTCCTTCTTTAAGTTCAGACACGAACGCTTCGTGGTGCGCGAGTACAGTAAACCCGCCTTCCGCGCCCGGAAGATGCACCGACAGCGCCTCGCCGTCAAAAACGGTTTCTCCAACGCGCGCTATAGTGAGGTGAAAGGTCTTAGCCATTGGTTATCTGGTCTATGGAACCCTTCATATAGAAAGCGGCCTCGGGCTTGTCATCGTGTTGGCCCCCCACAATTTCTTTGAACCCGCGCACGGTTTCTTCGCGCGAGACGTACTGGCCCGGGCGTCCCGTGAATACTTCGCCGACGAAAAACGGTTGCGAGAGGAAGCGTTGGATTTTACGCGCACGATACACTGCTTGTTTGTCTTCTTCTGACAACTCTTCAATGCCAAGAATCGCGATGATGTCTTGCAGGTCTTTGTAGCGTTGCAACACACGTTTTACCTCGTTTGCTACACGGTAATGCTCCTCTCCCACGATTTCAGGCGTGAGCGCCGCAGAACTTGAAGCAAGCGGGTCAATGGCCGGATAAATGCCAAGAGAGGCAAGTTGGCGGGAAAGCACCACCGTACCGTCGAGGTGTGCAAAGGTCGTCGCGGGCGCAGGGTCGGTCAAGTCGTCCGCGGGAACATACACCGCTTGTACAGACGTAATGGAGCCCTTTTTGGTTGAAGTGATGCGTTCCTGCAGACGACCCATTTCTTCCGCCAAGGTCGGCTGATATCCCACGGCCGAAGGCACACGGCCAAGAAGCGAGGACACTTCGGAGCCCGCTTGAATGAAGCGGAAGACGTTATCCATGAAAAACAGCACATCCTTGCCGCCTTCGTCGCGGAAGTATTCGGCCTGCGTCAGTCCCGTGAGCGCAACGCGCGCGCGTGCGCCCGGCACTTCGTTCATCTGTCCGAACACGAGCGCGGTCTTACCGAGCACACCCGATTCTTTCATTTCGTGGTAGAGGTCATTACCCTCGCGAACGCGCTCGCCTACTCCTGCGAACACGGAGTAGCCGCCGTGCTCTTGCGCGACGTTTCGGATGAGTTCTTGAATCAAAACGGTTTTGCCAACGCCCGCCCCGCCGAAAAGTCCCACTTTGCCGCCTTTGAGAAAGGGAATCATGAGGTCCACGGCTTTAAGGCCGGTTTCAAACACTTCCGCTTTGGTCGTTTGTTCGTCAAAGGACGGTGGCGCACGGTGTATGGGGAGTTTGGGCGCGTTGTCCGAAACCGCTTCCTGCCCGTCTATCGTTTCGCCAAGCACGTTGAAGAGGCGTCCGAGCGCAGCTTCGCCCACGGGCACACAGATGGGCGCGCCGGTTGCGGACACTTTTTCGCCGCGAGAAAGCCCTGCCGTTTCGGTCATGGAAATGGTGCGCACGCGGTCAAGCCCCAAGTGCGAAGCGACTTCAAGCGTGATGCGGCCGTGACTTGCCCCGAGCCCGGAGGAGGAATCGCCTGCTTCAATGACAAGTGCGTCGCCGATAGCCGGACGTTCTTTCTCAAAATGCACGTCTACGACTGGACCGATGATTTCCGTGATTGTTCCGTGATTCATGATAGATACAGTATGGTAATGGTGCTTATATTGCGAGCACTTCGCGGCCACCCACTATTTCCGATACTTCACGCGTAATTGCGGCTTGGCGGATTTTGTTATACACGCGGGTGAGATCGCGCGCCACTTCCTTTGATTTGTCGGAGGCGCTTTTCATAGCAACCATGCGCGCGGAATGTTCCGATGCTTTTGATTCCAACAGCATGTGGTAGAGCGAAACCGCAGCAAGCCGCGGCACGAGGAAATCTAGAATATCGTTTCCGACTGATTCCGTTTCGTAAGAGGCGGGAGCGGCAACGTCCGTGTTGTCCGACCACTTTCCTTTTGCCGGGCGAATGTCCTCCACGAGCGCGCGCACATTCTCTATGGATAACGGAAGGAGCGTGCGAAGCGTAGGCGATTGTTCAAACGTGGACTGGAAGTTGCTGTATGCAACGACTACTTCGTCGTATTCACCGCGCATAAATCCGTCCGAAAGTTCTCGCGCAAGCTCTTCCATCACGGACAGCGGCACGTCGTCGCGCTTGTTTTCCACGTACTTCTTCACGTCATATCCGCGGCGAGAAAAATATTCATACCCCTTCTTTCCATAGGCGTAGATGGCGTCTCCTGCCTGCGCACGTTCAGCGGCGCGTTTCACTACGCCGGAATTGAGCGCGCCGGCAAGACCCTTGTCGCTCGTGATGACGACAAGCGCGGTTTTTTTCACTTCGCGAACGTTTGAGAGCGCGTGCCGTCCGATATCATGCGTTCCCGAAAGGCGCGCGAGGATGGAAAGAGCTGCGCGCGCGTACGGGCGCCCGTCAAACGCCGCCTGTTGCGTTTTGCGCATCTTTACCGCAGACACGGCTTCCATCGCGCGCGTAACGGTGTGCATACGCTTTGTGGCTTCTATTTTTACTTTGATGTCTTTCAGGGCCATAGACTATACAGGAAGATATTCACGCTGCGTGATGAGCCAATCCTTTGCCCCTTTCTCAATTACGAGTTTCTTCCAAGCGTCGTAAAATGGAAAGCGTTCTGTTTCAAGCTCAATAGACTCCTCAGTGTGCGGCTTTCCTGAAAAGGTCTCATACTGCGCAACCGTAATGGGAGTTTCGGCTGGTGGCGTATAGATAAACGGGCGAATGAACGGATGCTTCACTCTGCCCAGTGCCTCAACAAGAAGTGGAGTTTTTTTCTCAACAAGCACTGAACCGCGAACGTTGTAGATAAGGCCAGTGAGAATGCTTATGTTCCCTCCAAGCAAATCATGTATGCACTCACAGTACGAATCAAGCTTATCCGCATATTCAACTATTTGAGCTTCAACAGAATCTTTTTTAAGAGCGGCAATCAGCATGTCTTTGTAGTTGTACCCGTTCACTTCCTTGGGATACCGCTTTGCAAGCGCAAGAAACGCCTCTTCTTCTTTCTTATCAAGCTCCGCGAGCTCTGCTGGAGACATCTGTGCCTTATGACCGGCCTGCACATCTCCAGTAACCATTTCTGCATCGTCATGAACCATCGCAATGGTGCGCGCAAGGTTTGTGTCGTGCGGGAGAACAGGGTGCAGTATTGTTCCAATCATTTCTGCAAGCCAAGACACGCGATGGGCGTGGTCCCACACGCTGGAACGGTAGAGCATCGTATCAAAAATACTGTAACGCATAATTGCCTTCAAACGCTCTTCGCGTTCTTTGGGAAACACCTGTAGGTCTATGGGAGCAAAAGTGGTCATTGTGTCCTTTGGATGAACTGCTCAAGAGAGGTGAGAAGTTCCTTTTCACTATCCTCGGTGATTTCCTTCTTCTCACGGATTGAAGTCAACACGTTCTTTGCCTCACGAATAAGGTAATCGCGGAGTTTCTTTTCAACGGTGTGCGCCTCCTCTGGCGTAAAGCCATCAAAAAATCCGTTCGTCGCCGCAAAGATGACTACGGCTTGCATTTCAAACGGCAATGGCTCGCCGTTCTTCTGCTTGAGCACTTCCGTCATGCGCCGCCCCGCGTCTATCTGCTTCTTGGTGTTTTCATCAAGGTCGGACGTAAACTGCATGAATGCTTCAAGTTCGCGAAACTGCGCGAGTTCCAATTTTATTTTTCCCGACACTTTCTTCATCGCCTTGGTTTGCGCGGAAGAACCCACACGAGACACGGAAATACCCACATCTATGGCCGGGCGCATGCCTTTGTTAAACAAATCAGACTGGAGGAATATCTGTCCGTCTGTTATGGAGATAACGTTTGTCGGGATGTATGCAGACACGTCTCCTTCCTGCGTCTCAATAATAGGAAGCGCCGTCAGCGAGCCACCGCCTTTTTCTTGGGACAGTTTTGCGGCGCGCTCCAAAAGACGTGAGTGCAGATAAAAAATGTCTCCTGGATACGCTTCGCGGCCGGGCGGACGGCGAAGAAGGAGGGAGAGTTGGCGATACGCCACCGCTTGTTTTGAAAGGTCGTCGTAAATCACAAGCGCGTCTTTCCCTTGTTCCATAAAGTGCTCGCCGATGGCCGCTCCGGCAAACGGCGCAAGGAATTGGAATGCGGCGGGACTTGATGCGGGCGCGGTAAGGACGATGGTGTATGCCATCGCGCCCGCTTCTTCAAGGAGCGCGACGATTTTCGCGGTTTTGGATTCTTTTTGGCCGATGGCGACGTATATGCAGATAGGGCGCGCTTCTTCCGGTTCGTTCTTTTGGTTTAAAATCGCATCAATCGCAATGGTTGTTTTGCCGGTACCGCGGTCGCCGATGATGAGCTCTCGTTGACCACGGCCTATCGGAATCATCGCATCTATGGCTTTGATGCCGGTATGCAGCGGGACATTCACACGTGCACGGTCAATAACACCGTAGGCCTCGCGTTCAATGGGGACGAATTTCTTGGCACCAGTTGGCCCTTTGCCGTCTACCGGCTCGCCAAGTGGGTTTACCACGCGACCCACAAGCGAATCGCCAACGGGAATGGAAAGTAAACGACCAAGACGACGCACCAGCATGCCTTCATACACTTTTGAAGCTTCGCCGAGCACGGCGACGCGCACACTGTCTTCCTCAAGGTTCAGCACAAGGCCGTATATAGGCTCTGTATCCTTGAGTGCCTCTTCAAGGGTGCGGTCAAAGGTCGGATCAAAAAGCACCATCTCGCTCATCACGGCGTTTGAGAGGCCGTCTATCTCGGCGATGCCGTCGCCCGCGGCGCGCACGATGCCGGTTTCCGTCGCGCCTTTTGACGGCACGAAAGATTCTATTTCCCGTTCAATGCGTTTGATAATGCTTTCCATGACTATGCAATAATCTTCCGATATATATCAATCAATGCACGTTTACCGCTTTCGTCTACGAGCATTCCCGCAGACCGTGCGCGCCAACCGCTGATGAGCGCACGATTTACGTGCACGTCCTTTGCATCAATGCCTGCCGCGCGCGCTTCCGCAAGCGCGCGCGCTTTTTCTTTTTCGGAGGCCACTTCAACGTGCGGCGCGTGCAATCTGCGGCGCGCGCCGATTTTCCGAAGTTCCCGCGCGATGTGCGGAAGCATTTTCATGCGCCCGCTGCTTTTGAGGTGTGCAATGAGTTTTTGTACCGCCGCCTCCGCCGTTTTTTCGTCCGCAGTTTCCGCGACCGCTTCCAGCACCCGTGTGTATTCGTCCATCATGTACGTTTAGTGAGCACTTTCTCGGCGGCAAGAATAGAGAGTCGTGCGACTTCCCGCTCGCTGTCGCGTAGCGCCCTAGCCGCTTCCTCTTTCGCTCGCGCCTGCGCGTCTTTTTCAAGCCGCGCGGCGCGCTCTTCCGCTTCTTTCACGATGCGCGCTTTTTCTTCCAGCGCGCTTGTGCGGGCGGAAGTGACGATGGTTGAAGCATTCACATCGGCCTTCGCGACGATGTTCGCGGCTTCGTCGTCGGCGCTCGCCAATTTCTGGCTTGCACGCTCTGCATCCTCAACACCTTGCGCGATTTTCTTTGCGCGCTCGTCTAGCGTTTTCATCACTGGCTTATAGAGCACGAGCCAGAGTACAACGAGGAGCACGCCAAAATTCACCGCCTGCGCGAGCAGGAGTTTCCAGTCAACCCCAAAAGCGTCAAGAAGCGTTTCCATTAACGTAGCAGGTGAGAATGGTAAGGCGTTCTATACGAAGCGGATGATGAAGGAGACCACCAGTGCGAGAATGGCGAGCGCTTCCGTGAACACGATACCGAGAATCATGTTGGAAACGATTTTGCCGGAGGCCTCCGGGTTTCGCCCGATGGCCTGCATTGCGCCACCGGCGATTATGCCGATGCCTATGCCGGGACCGAGAACGCCAAGGCCTGCAGCAAGCGCCATGGCTATGAGTTTTGCCGATTCAATATCCATATAAACACAAAATAATTAAATCTCCGGGATGTCCCGGAGCCAAATGGAAAGAAAGATTAATGCACTTCCTCCCCGTGCGGCTCCATGACGGCGATTTTTATGAAAAAGAGCGTCAACAGTGCAAAGACAACGGCCTGAATGAATCCTACAAACACTTCAAACGCCATGAGCGGCACCGGAAGGAGGTAGGCTACAAAGAATATCGCGACCGCTATCATCACTTCACCAGCAAAAATATTGCCAAAGAGACGGAACGAAAACGAAATGAGCCGCCCGACGTTAGACAGTAGCTCAATGATGCCGACGACGAAGTCAACCGGCGATTTAAAACTAACATACTTTCCGGCGTATTTGAAGAATCCGAGCACGGCCACGCCGGTTATTTCAATCGTGAGAAATGCGATGATCGCGAGCGCAAGCGTCATGTTGAGGTCGGCCGCCGGTGCCCGCAAAAGTGGCGTATCGCCCCACAAGAGCGAACCGACACCCGGCAAAAATGCTAGTTCGTTTGCAAGGAACACGAACAAAAAGATGGTCATAATGAGCGGGAAAAAGCGCCGCGCAAGTTTTTCGCTTTCCAAGGTTTCCGCCATGTAGCCGAGCACACCCTCAAACAGCCATTCAACCGCCGCCTGCAATTTCCCCGGAACCATCTTGAGGGAGTTTCTGAATAGGAATGCACAGAGAACGAGGAGCGCAATCGTCATCCACGTCATGAGGAGCGAGTTTGTTATCGGAAATCCAGCAATATTCCAAAGCTCCTCGGCCTTGAGGACGACGTGGATGCTAGATTCGTGTGCTACTGCATGTTCTTTCATACAAAAACGCCGATTTCGGGGCGTATAGAAGCATGCTAACAGACAGATACAGAAACGGTCAAAGAAAAGAAGAGACCCGCGGACTTTTTCCGCGGGTCTCCTGTTCCCGTGCACGGCCTAGCGGCGACGCCGAGGATGTTCGTCCTCGCGGTAACCCAGAGATTGCCCAATCACCATGGCGGAACCAAGTGCGCCAAGGAGATAGGAAACCACGATGCCCGGCCTAACAGCGGACGGACTGGCAAACAGTGCTTCCAGATTGGGGGGAATGGCCCCATCGAGGTACGTAACCCCGGCGACCAAGAAGAACGTCCCGGCTACAGCACTCGCCGCGAACCACACGGGAGCAAGAAGCACCCATTGAAGGATGCTGATTTTCGGTTCCTTGTTCATGGGAACCTCCCAAAACGGAGCGTCAGTGCTCCGCAGCATTGGTATACCACGCAAATCTGGAATGGTGGTCATTATACCAAAAAGTTAGAACCCATTTCCAGCGGAACCCCGAATGAGGCACGCGCGGAGCGCGTGGTGGCTCTGACCTAAATCGTACGCTCGGAGAAAGCCCCACGCACTGGCGAGTACGACAGCAACCCCGAAAGAAAAAACACTCCTTGCATTTCTGATTTGGCGGGGGTTGAATTTCTTTTGAAAAAGGAAAGGGTGTTTTTCTTTCGGGGTTCTGCCCTC
>JAKEFE010000035.1 GCA_022616215.1 Candidatus Parcubacteria bacterium
AGGAAGATTTTGATGGGTGGTGGCCGGGTATTCAAATAGCGGGAAAGGATAATCTCCGCCAACAGTCGGCCATCTGGCAGGCAATGCTCATGTCCGCAGGATTTCCAACTTCTACACAGATATTCGTTGGGGGCTACATCAACTCCGGTGGTCAAAAGATGAGTAAATCACTCGGCAACGTGATTAACCCGTATGACCTTGTGAAAAAGTACGGAACGGACGCGACGCGCTATCTCCTGCTTCGCCACGTGCACCCGTTTGAAGATACTGACGTGACCTCCGAGCGTCTTGACGAGTGGTACACCGCAAATCTGGTGAACGGTCTTGGCAACCTTGTTGCGCGCGTGATGAAACTTGCAGAAGACCATCTACCAGCACCCATTGCCATTCCCGAACCGCAACCATTTCCTGAGAAACTTACCGACGGACTTACTCGTTTTGAGTTCAACTATGCGCTTGACTGCATTTGGGAGCGAATCGCAAAAGCTGATGCGCGCATGACGAGCGAAGAGCCGTTCAAGCTCATAAAGACCGATCCCAACAGAGCAAAACAAATTATTTATGAACTGGTCACCGAGCTCTACTCTATAGGCAGGTTTCTGTACGCATTCATGCCGGAGACAAATGAGAAAATAAAACAGGCGGTGAAGGAAAACAAAAAACCGGAGAATCTTTTTCCACGGCTCGGATAAGACTTGACGTATACGTCATTGTATGATACAACATCCTTTGGGTAGGTGGGTCTTTCTTTCTTCTCGACGGAGAGAGCTATGACCGACCAAAAAACGCTTGGCGAGCGCATCGCAAAGGCCCTTGCCGAGCCAAACTACGCCGCCGAAGCCCGAGAGCTCCTCGATGAGCATCGAAGGTTGCGTGCGGAGTACGTGGAAGCTGGGCTGAGGCCTTTTGGCGAGCTCGCGACTCTCATCGCGGCCGCGCTTGCCCCAAGCGAATAACCCTCGCCGCGTCTTGGATTTCCTCCAAGACGCGGCGAACACTTTTCATGCTAGGATTTTTGAGTGAAATATTTTGACGCGCATTGCCATATCCAGTTCCCGCAGTACGACGAGGATAGAAAGAAGCTCTGTCTTTCAATGAAGGATGCGGGGGTGGGCGGACTCATCGTCGGAGTTGATGCCGCTTCTTCAGAAGCTGCTATACAAAACGCCACCGAATTTGGAACCTTTGTTCCGCTTTTTGCTTCGGCAGGCCTCCACCCAAACCACGCCGACGAGCTTTTTGACGAAGAGAAATTTCGCGCACTTCTCAAACACCCGAAGGTCGTTGCCGTAGGAGAGTGTGGTCTTGATTACTACCGCCCTGAAGATGCGGAATCGGTGAAAGGACTCCAAAAGACTGTCTTTGAAAAACACATCGTGCTTGCGGTAGAGCTTGAAAAGCCATTGATGATACACGCGCGCCCTGCAAAGGGCTCACTGAACGCCTACCACGATTTGATAGACATACTTCGTTCCCGTAAGAAGGAATACGGCGACAAACTCTCCGGCAACGTACACTTTTTCGTCGGAGGGGTAGAGGAAGCGCGCGCTTTACTTGAGCTTGATTTCACCATTTCCTACACCGCCGTTCTCACCTTCACGTCGGACTATGATGAGGCCGTGCGTTTTATGCCGCTCTCGCACATTCTCTCTGAAACCGATTCGCCGTATGTTGCTCCTGTCGTAAGCCGAGGGGAGCGCAATATTCCGCTTGCCGTGCGGGACGTCGTACGGGCTCTAGCTCGTATCAGGGGAACCGATGAAGAAACCATACGCGAAGCCGTGCTGGAAAACGCCAAGCGCCTCTTTAAGCTTTCGGCCTCATAAACGCCCGTTTGCGGGCGCACAAGGGGCGTGTTAGGATGCCCCCATCATGGCAAAGAAAGAGAAAGAAATCCTTGAGAACGAGGCGGAAATGGAAGCCGACCATGCGGAACTTCGTGTGTATGAGCTCGGTTTCCACAGCGATTCGGAACTCGGGGTAGAGGAGGCAAAGAAGGTCTTTGACGGTATCCGAGCCGTCATAGAGAAAGCGGGAACGCTCATCGCGCTTGGTGAGCCCGTAAAAGTCCCGCTTGCCTATACGGTGTCACGAACAGAGGCCGGAAGCCGCAAAGATTTTGATTCTGCGTACTTCTCATGGATTGCCTACGAAACTGATGGGGCAGGGCACGAAGCGGTAACCGCCGCGGCTCGCGATGAATCGCGCATTTTCCGTTTTCTTGATATTCGCACGACAAAAGACGCCGCCAAACATTCAGAAGAAATGCACGCTCTGATGAGCAAGGTGCCGGAGCCGGAGCACACCGAGGAGGAAGTGTCAGACGTGGAGCTAGACGCGGCACTGAAGGAAGTCGTGTAAACTAGAGGCATGTACCTCAACAAAGCATTCATCTACGGAAATCTCACGCGCGATCCGGAGATGCGCGCTCTTCCGAGCGGGCAAAACGTCGCCAATTTTTCCATCGCGACCAACCGCGTCTACAAGGACAGAGACGGCGCAAAGAAAGAGCAGACAGAGTTTCATAACATCGTTGCCTTCGGCCGCACCGCTGACCTCATTGGTCAGTACATGAAAAAAGGCCGGCCGATTTTCGTGGAAGGCCGTATTCAGACCCGCACCTGGGAGTCTGAAGGAAAGAAAAATTATCGCACCGAAATTGTCGTTGAAAACTTCCAGTTTGGTCCGGGTGGAGGTGGGGGCGGTGGAGGCGTCCGTGGTGATGACCACGAACAAAAGGCACCAGCTGATTCCGGAGACTCCATTCAGTATCCGGACGAGGAAATTAATCCCGAAGACATACCTTTTTAGCTTACCGCGTACAGCTGACAGAAGCCGGAAATACGGAGAGTTGCATTTTAAAGCTGTGCACTGTACGCTGTCCCCTGTAACCTATTTCTATGGCTTATCAAGCACAGCGCGAGGAAATTGAACACAAGAAATTCATTGACTACAAGGACACTGAATACCTGCGTCAGTTCATGAACCCGCACGCAAAGATGCTCTCCAAGCGCCGCACCGGCATTCCCGCTGACAAACAGCGCGCTATTGCCCTTGCAATAAAACGCGCGAGGTATATGGCACTCTTGCCGTATCTCTCAGCCTAACGGCAAGCAAAAAACCGCCTTGGGGCGGTTTTTTGTTTTTCTTATGCCTTTTCCACTCGCTCAACGTACTCTCCCGTCTCCGTGTTGATGCGAAGCACATCACCTTCGTTAATAAAGAGGGGGGTGAGGACCGTAGCGCCGCTCTCAAGCGTTACCTGTTTGTTGCCGCCCGTTGCTGTGTCGCCTTTCACGGCTGGGGGCGCTTCCGTTACTTTGAGCTCAACTTTAACCGGAATATCTACCATAATCGGTTTTTCTTTATACACGAGCACTTCAACCGGTGCGTTTTGAATAAGCCACTGGACTTTGTCATGCACCACTTCTTCGGGGAAGGAGAAACGATTTTTAGGATTTCCGACTTGCGCAAACCAACTTTCGCCGCGGTTGGTATAGAGATAGAGCGCGTCCATAGTATCAATGTTCGCTTCCGGTACACTTTCGTTTTGGTGGAATGATATTTCAACCACTTTGCCGGAAACAAGGTGTTGGAGCTTGGTCTGGTTGACCGGCTTCCTCTGTTGCATACGAAAGACGTGCGAGGAAAGCACCTTGTACGGCTCGCCGTTGTATTCAATAACCTTTTTCTG
>JAKEFE010000036.1 GCA_022616215.1 Candidatus Parcubacteria bacterium
CCTACCGCCTCCGCCCTTAGAAGTGAATCGATCACCGGAAGGAATGCACCGATGGAGAGCATTTTCCCAAGCTCTATGCCCATGCGCTTCTCTTCCTCAAAACGCTTCAGTGCGTTTACATAGTCGGCTTTTGCTCTTTGCCAACCGTCCAGATATTCTTGCTTTTCCTTCTTCACTTGCTCAAGTTCCTTTTTGAGCTTCGTAACTTTTGCCGCCGCGTCGGTACCGCCTTTCCCGAGTTCTTCGGAACCGTCCGCCTCAACGGTTACATCGTCTTGTTCATCTGCCATATCCCGCAAATATGCCCGAAAAAATGCACCGAGTCAAAAGCAATCTACTTTACCCATTCCGACTGAGGAATTCCAGACTGAACAATGATTGACTTTATGGTCTTTGGATGGATTGAATCACTTCCGTGCACTGAAACAGTAACCAGAAAACTCTTACTGCCCGTTTTCTTTGAGTAATAGAAGTGACTCCCTCGTTCGTGTGTTTGAATAAATCCTTGTTTCTTCAAGAACCGAATTACCATGGGGGCGGTCCAATTGTTCGGACCTCTTGGCATGCAAAACTAGGCCGTCAACGCAGCCAGCGGTTGTGAAGAAACCTTATACACCTTATTTCGCTCCTCTTCTTTGTCTGAATTTCCTGCACTCCACAGCATCTCATACACTGGATCTGCAGTTTGGTTGAGAACGGAAATAGAAAGTTTTGATTTGTTAGCGGCTTCTATGTATCCCACTATTGCTTCATCAAGCAGTATGGACACCTCTTGAGGAGAATCTCCTGTTTCTACAATGTTGAATTCAAGCGCAACGCCAAACCATTCACCGTTCTCTTGAAAGATGACGCTACGCACGCTTCCATTACGAGGGGTGTTGAGGAATGACATGGAGTTTATCATATCTTACATGAACCTACATTTCTAGCCACACGTTCTAACGCTTAGACCACGATGGTCGTTTGCGGGCTTTGAGAAGACCGGGCTTTTTGCGCTCCACGCTTCGCGGGTCGCGCTTGAGGAAGCCAGCGGCTTTAAGCGGCTTACGCAATGCCGCGTCGCGCTTCTCAAGCGCGCGAGCCACGGCCATGCGAATGGCTTCTGCTTGTGCGGTGATGCCGCCTCCCTCTACCTGTGCGACCACTTCGTAGTTTTCGCCAACGCCTTCAATATGAAATGCCTCCCGCGTCTTCATTTGGCGCTCTGCCGTTTTGAAATATTCGTCTCCCGGCTTGCCGTTGACGACGACAGACATTTTTGAAGCAGGAGTAAGCTTCACGCGTGCGGTTGCGGTTTTGCGACGTCCTACTGCGGTGGTGTATGCAAGTTCAGCCATGCTTTTGTTGGGTCGGAATTAACATTCCTCTAGTCAGTAATAATAAGACGCTTCATGCGTTCCTTGCGCAGTTTATTTCGCGGAATCATACCGTCTACCGTACGGCGGATGACGGCCCCAATACCTTTTTTCGTTTTAAGTTCTGCGAGCGTGAAGTGGCGAAGCCCCCCCGGATATCCCGTGTAGCGGGTGTATGCTTTTTGGGCAACACGCTTTTCGGGAAGCAAGAGCTTTGAAGCGTTTACGATTGTTACTTTGACCGGAAGCACTTTGTTCTTCACATAGTGCACGGACTTTTTGCCAAGCAGTGCGGAAGCGGCCTCGCTAGCCACGCGGCCAAGCGTGCGTTCTTTGGCATCCACGCTGTATTCCATGGGCAAGACATCGTGAGCGACGCGATTCTTCAAGTCTTTGTGCATTCTGGTCTTCATAACGCAATTACTTCACAAACGCAATGTACGCGTTTCTCCGGCCGTCTGGACGTGGAGCGCGCTTTACGATGCGCACATACCCGCCTGCCCGCCCGATAAAGCGCGGAGCGATGGCCGTAAAGAGCTTTTTAACCGCAGCAGCGTCCCCGATACGAGTAGAAACGATGCGGCGATTAGCCACCGTGTCTTTTCGCGCTCGCGTTACAAGCTTTTCAATCATCGGACGAAGCTCTTTTGCCTTCATTTCGGTCGTTGAAATGCGCTCATGGATGATGAGCGAGCGCATAAGGGACTTCAAGAGCGCGTTACGCTGATCTCTCTTTCGCCCAAATGATCGTGGTTTTACTCGCTGACTCATAGATGATTATTCGCTTTTGAGTTCAAGGCCAAGGCGGTCAAGCACTTCCGTTATTTCCTCAACCGCTTTGTCGCCGATGCCGTCAAGCTCTTTGAGTGCAGAAGCAGTTTTTCGCGTAAGCCCAGCCGCAGTTTTAATACCGCCTTCGGCAAGCGCGGAGGCCGTGCGCGATGAAAGACCAAGTTCATCCACTTTCAGTTTTGCTGGGTCTTTGCCAACGGTTGGCGTTGCTTCATCGGATGCCGAAGACATTTCTCCCATATCTTCGTTTTCCTGAAAACCAATGACTGCCTTAAGTTGGTGAATCATTATTTCAATAGAGCGTTCCAGCGCCTCGCGCGGAGACACGGTGCCGTTGGTTTCAATCAAAATTTTGAGACGGTTGAAGTCCGTGCGGTCTCCCACGCGCATGTTTTCTACTTCGTAGTGCACGCGGCGAATCGGGGTGAAAGTGGCATCAAGGGCAATGGTGCCGATGTCCACTTTTTCCTTTGTCAGGGCTTCGCGGGGAATGTAACCAAGGCCGCGTTCTATCGTGGCTTCAAGTTCAAGCGGAGTTGTGCCGGAAACCTCACAAATATACGCATCCGGGTTGGTAACTTCTACTTGAGAAGGAAGTACAAGGTCTGCCGCCGTCACCTTTTTCGGGCTGTTGACTTTAAGGCGGATAGACTGGGGTTCGTCTCCATGCAGGACGAAGTGCACACGGCGCAGGTTCAGCAATAGTTCCATGACGGACTCACGAACGCCGTCAATGGTCGCAAACTCGTGCGGGACGTCTTCAATTTTAACAGACGTAATAGCCGCGCCCGGAAGCGAGGAAAGAATAATGCGGCGAAGCGAATTGCCAAGCGTGTGTCCGTAGCCCGGATAGAGCGAATCTATCTCGTAGGTGCCGCGGTGCTCTTCTTCAGAAACAACACGAGGTTTTGAGGGTAGTGTGATGTGGTATTCCATAACTCAAGCGTGATTACCTGTGGTTAAAATTAACGGCTGTAGAACGAGATCACGGAAACAAGATCTCCTGCCGCGTCCGCCGTTTGCGTGGTCGGAGCCGCCGTTACGCCGCCTTTCATGGATTGTGCGTCCCACGTAAGCCACGAAAGGAGCGGGCGTTCTGCAAATTTTTCTGCAAAATTCGCGAACACCGTCGCTCCTTTTGAACCGTCGCGAACGGCGATCACGTCTCCGATATGCACACGGCGGGACGGAATGGTGGTTTTCACCCCGTCCACCGTGATGTGGCCGTGGGAGACCATTTGGCGGGCCGCACGACGGGTGGGCGCAAGACCCAGCCGATAGATGACGTTATCAAGACGAAGCTCAAGGAGGCAGTGAAGGCGCTCCGCCGGGTTTGCGCCTTTGGCGCTCATTGCTTCTTTCACATAGTTTGCGAACTGACGTTCCGTAATGCCGTACGTCAAACGCACTTTCTGTTTTTCAAGAAGCTGTTTGCCGAACTCGGTGGGGCCACGTCCACGGGTTTTTTTGTTTTTTGCGGTGCGTTCCGCCGCAATCGCAAATTTTTGCGATTGCGTCTTTTCAAAGACTGATGCACCGAGGCGCTTAGCGATTTTGTATTTAGATGTAATCAACATAACTCTGGTTTACACCCTGCGGGGCTTAGGAGGGCGTGGCCCATTGTGCGGAACGGGTGTTCTATCCTTGATAGTGCGAATGGCAATGCCTTTGCCGGCAAATCCGCGAAGCGCAGACTCGCGGCCAGCCCCGATGCCGCGAATGACCACGGACACTTCTTTAAGGCCAATGGCTTGGGCTTTTTCGCCGAGCAACTCGCCCACTTTGGTTGCCGCGTACGGCGTTGATTTGCGAGCGCCGGAAAAACCAAGTGCGCCGGAAGAAGACGACATGATGGCGTTTCCTTTCTCGTCCGTAAGTACGACCTTGGTGTTGTTAAACGTCGCTTCAACGTGTAGGACGCCTTTTTCAAGGCGCTTTTTAACGGCTTTTGAAAGCGCGCGCTCTTTGCGACCTTGGTCAAGTCCTTTCCCGGACTTTTTAATGATGCGTTTCTTTCCCATAGTCTATGTTTTTTCAAGCTTACGGCGACCGGAGGCCATGGTCTTGCGGACGTTGCCGCGAACGGTGCGGGAGTTTGTTTTGGTGCGCTGGCGGCGTACCGGCATGCGGCGCGCATGACGCTCGCCGCGCTCTGCCTTGATGTCTTTCAAACGCTTGATGTTCTGGGCAGTCTCACGGCGAAGTTCGCCTTCAATGAGATAACTTTCAGCAAGGGAGCGAATGGTCTGCTCTTCGTCTGGTGAAAGTTCGCTGCCTTTTTTTGAAGGAGTAATGTTTGCTTTCTTCAAAATGTCGCGCGTACGCGTAAGCCCGATGCCGTACAAAAGCGGCAACGAGTAGAGAAGTTGTTTGTTATCAGGAATGGTAACGCCTGCAATACGCATGCTGTACGAAAATTAAAATGGATTAACCCTGACGAGCCTTACGACGGGGCTTTGCCTTGTTGATGCGGTACAAACGTCCGCGCCGGCGAACGATGATGTCGCCGGGTTGTTGTTTTTTAATGGATGCGCGTACTTTCATCGTTTAGGTAAGTCGCCTCACAATACGGGCCTTCCCGCCGTACGGGTCGGTCACAAGCTCAACGGTGTCGCCCACGAGTACACGAATACGGTGGAGACGCATCTTTCCGGCCAGATACGCCAAAATAAGCTCCCCCGTTTCTCCCTCCGTTGCCGAAAGCAGACGTACTCTAAACAAAGAATTGGGCAACACCTCCTCAACGGTGCCGGTTACCGTCTCTTGCGCTCGCTCATCCTGCATGTGGTGCGTTTTTCATCCTAACAGATAAGCCAAACTTAGCAAGGTTAGCTCTTTGAAACCTTAGGAATGTTCACCTCTACCTGAATGTGGGTAGGGTCTGCCGGGAGCGTTCCTTCCCAAAATGGCTTCAAAACGAGCCGTACCTCTTCAAGCTCGGCAAAGCCCCGAAGAATGGTCTTTGCAGCATCGCGCGACTTCCCGGCTATAGCGCCTCGTATTTCGTCTACATTCACTATCCAGACGATGTTCGTGTCTCCGGAGAGTGTGAAAGAAAAGCTTTCTTGGCCCGGGGTTGGTGTTTCTCCTGCCTCTGGAAGCAAGGAGAGGCCTTCAATCGACATCAGCGTTACCGGCTGGCCGCCGTACACGCCGAGCGTGTTGAATGCTATTGCGCGCGCAAGCGCTTCCGTTGGGAAGATAAATGCATGGGCAGTGCCTTCAAGCCGCAGTGCTACCGTATCAATGCCTGCCGCTCCATCTGGCTGTGGCGTATACGAGAAGAAGACGGCTCCGGGCACAAGCACGTAGCCATCCCTAATGTTCTTGTCAATTTCTGCACGGAGATCCCCTTCAAGCGGAGCTTTCATGCTCTCAAATTCAAGAGCTCGAGTTGCTTCGGGAACGGCAGGGCGCTCTCCTGTAAAACCGCCCACCATCGGCTCTTTTGAGCGGGCATACACGAGCTCATAGGCGGCAGAACCGGCAAGACCGGGCAGAGTGAAAGAGGAGGGACCTATGTTGTGTGCGGTGCCACCCACGTCCGCGTACACGGTCGCCGAAAGTTCACCCGGCGCGTCTGCGGTGCCCGCCGGAACGCGTACTGATTCGCGAATACGGAAGATGAGACCTTCGGGTGTTTCAAATCTCGTATTTTTTATCAGGTCTTGCGCTTTCGTTTGGCCGTTGTAGATGGTAACGACTCCTTGAGCCGGGATGTCTACGGTTTCGGTGCCTTCTGCCTGCACTTCTTTTGAAGCGGTTTTTTCAATGGTTACCACTTCGTACGGGAGGTCGCCCGCCGAAGGAGTAGCGACCAAAATGCTTGAAATGCTTACTGCCTTTACCACCGGTGTGGCCTCCACTTTAGCGCCGCCAAATGCAAACAGCACACCAATGCTTCCCGAGACGACGAGAATGGCCACAAGGGTCATACCCCACGGAAACTTCCTTCCTCCTCCACCGGGAGATCCTCCTTGAGAAGAGGGTGGGGTTACGCCTCCTGCCATTGCATCCATGGCGCGGCGGCGTGAAGGGGGAATAATGTCAGTGAGGGTTTTGGGCATAGTCAATACGTTTTATGAGAGAGAGTATAGCATCCTCACGAAGAGGGCGCAGCAAAGAGGGCAAGCATGGAAAGTACCGCATCTTCCGGAGCCGTCTGTGCGTATTTCACAAATGAAGAAAAATATCCCGACGAAATCGTTGAGACCGCAAGGGGCTCATCGGAGAGCCAAAGGTCGTGGAGTTCCGGCGTGTCAATAAGACGCTTGAAAAACCCTTCGGTATCCGCCTCGGTAAACAAAAATATGGTGCGCGGCAGTCCACCCTTGGCTGCAGTATCGGCGAGCGTGCCGCGCATGCAGGAGAGCCAAGATTTCTTTGCTTCCAAAAGTTTGGAGCCAAGTTTTTTGTTCTTTTCCGCGTCAATGAGGTCGTGTTCAGATACAAGCGCTCCAGCAGACAGCCCGCTTTCTTGTGCCGCTTTGAAAAACATGTCCGAACCGCACGACACCGTTTCAATGCCAGCAAGAAGTCCACGACGTACAAAAGCGATGTCAGAGGTTTCTCTTCCGATGCGAAGCGTCATAAAATCGCTTTGAGCGGCAAAGGTTCGCCTCAAAATCGAGTATGCAAGGATAGGAAATGACAGAGGTTTCATTACTTGTGCTCCGGCAAACTGCCGGATAACGCTTCGTGCACGAGGCCATACCTCGGTATCTTGCTTGGAAGACAGTACATATATTTCCGCACGTGTAACTCTTTTCCCTATTGGAACACCAGTTTCGTACCCGTTTAACACGGTTGCAATAACTGCAGCATCGTTCCCCTTGGCTTTCGCGAGGGCGTCCGAAAGCATAGATGCCGTAACCGAAAACGGCTGTTTTTTTTCAATGCTCTCAATGTGGAGCACCGCGGTCTGCCACGGAGAGGAAACGAGAATCTGCGCGCGATGCACACCTCCATTGCCGGTGCTTTTGCGAAGCAGCGGCGCGCCTTTAGTTGCCATGGCGTAGGAGACGGCGCCAAGCGTCCACATAAGGTTAGCTTGCGCATCCTTTTTCGTATCAAACGGTATGCGTACTGAATACACAATGTGTGGTGCAGTTTTCTTTGAAAGAACAGCGTACGCCGCGCCGACGGACGTAGAGCTGATGTCAATGAGCGCAACGTTTTCTTTTGCAGGACTGCCAAACGGCCACATGCTTTTATTCTATAACAGCTTTAATTCTCCGAATCCCCGCGGCAACGGCTTCCTCTTTTTGTATGTTGAATTTCTTTCCTCCTTCGTGAATTTCCGATGTGTTTGAAACGTGTGGCCCGCCACAAAATTCAAGCGAGAATGCGTGCGGAATTTTCGGGTCATCGTCCGTTGCCTCTTTTGGCCCAACCGAATACACCGACACCATATCCGGATATTTGACGCCGAATTCCATTTGCGCGCCCAGTTGTTCCGCCTCGTCGCGCGGCATGACGGTGCGGATGACCGGCAGGTCCTGATACACGACATCGTTGACGATTTCCTCCACCTGTTTTTTCTGTTCGTCCGTCATCTTTGCAGGAGACGTAAAGTCAATGCGGAGGCGCTCTGCCGTAATGTTTGACCCACGCTGTTTAACTAGAGACCCGAGCACCATTTGGAGCGCCTTGAGGAGAATGTGGTGAGTGGTGTGATAGCGCACCGTCTGTTCACTATGGTCTGCAAGCCCGCCTGCAAAACGTTGTGCGCCTCCTGCACGAGAGGTGTCTTGATGTTTCTTCATTGCTTCAAGAAAGTCAACTTCATCTATTGAAATGTTGAGTTCAGAAGCCCGTTCTGCAGTGAGCTCAAAGGGAAATCCATAGGTTGAGAAGAGAACAAAGGCATCCTCTCCGGTTATCTTTCCGTTCTTCTGTAACTTCTCGAACTCCCTCAAGCCTTGAATGAGCGTTTTGCGAAATTGCTCCTCTTCTTTGGCGAGTTCGCTTCGAATCTTCTCGGCAGCGGCCTGTACATGCGGATACTGCTCCGCATATGCTGCCCCGAACCCTGCTGCAACGTCAGGAAGTACTGCGTCCTTACTACCAAGACGGTCTGCTTCACGAATGGCACGACGGATGAGGCGACGAAGTACGTAACCGGCTTCTGTGTTTGAGGGCAAAATACCCTCTGCAAGCATGAATGTTGCTGCACGAATGTGGTCGAGAATGATGCGGAACGAACGGGTAACCCCAGAATCAGTACCATATATAGTACTGGTTTTCTTCTCCAACACAGACCGAGCAGAGTCAAAGACATCTATGAGGAAGATGTCCGCGTCGTTTCGTGTCGCGGCCGTAAGACGCTCAAGTCCTCCACCAAAATCTACGTTCTTTTTTGGAAGTTCCGAGAAGGTACCGTCCGCGTTCTTCAAAAATTGCATAAACACCGAGTTCCCAATCTCAACAAAGCGACCGCAGTCACAGTTTGGATGACAGTGTTCGCCCCATTTCTCGTCATGGGGGAGACCGAAGTCATAGAAAACTTCAGAATCTGGGCCTCCCGGCTCCCCCGCAGGCATATTCGAGGGTACGCCGGAACGACTCCACCAGTTCTTCCTAGCACCATACGAGAAGATACGTTCATGGTCTTTCATACCGCGCTCATATCCAGCTTCTTCTGTGTCCATTTCGGCAAACGCAGCATCAATACCCTTTTCTTTAAACAATCTCTGCCAAATCTCTACTGCCTCCATATCTGCCGCCATGCCAGTATCTTTATCACCTGCAAAAACGGTTACGTAGAGCTTAGACGGATCAAGTTCGAGTCCCTCTTCTTTGCTTGTGAGGAACTCAAAGAACCACGGAAGCTGTTCTTGTTTGAAATAGTCACCAAGCGACCAATTACCGAGCATTTCAAAAAAGGTAGTGTGGCGATTATTCCCCACCTCTTCAATGTCCCCTGCACGAAAACTTAGTTGCACGTCCGTGATGCGCGTACCCCCTGGGTGATCCTTCCCAAGCAAGTACGGAATTAAAGGTTGCATTCCTGATGAAGTAAAAAGAGTTGTGGGGTCATTGCCCGGGACAATGGGAGCGGTTGGCACCACGGTGTGTCCTCGTGCCTTGAAGAATGCCAGATATTTCTGTCGCACTTGCGATACCTTCATGATGAAGACGATACCATAATGGCGTAATTCAGGCTTCATCCGTATACTGCAATTCATGGTTAAAAAAATATGGGAGTTTGATGTGCGCGACATGGACACCTCTGTTCGTCCACAGGACGACTTGTTCCACTACACCAATGGTGGTTGGCAAAAGCGAAACCCCATCCCCAAGAATGAATCACGCTGGGGTACCTTTACCATCCTTCGCTACGAGACAGATAAGAAGGTGCGGAACATTATTGAAGAACTGCTTACTTTGAAGCGCGCAGCTCTCGGCTCCCCAGAACAGATGATTCGCGACTTGTTCCGCTCTGGTATTGATATGAAGAGCCGAAACAGGCTCGCTCTTGCGCCACTCGCCCCTTGGTTTGAGAAAATTACAGCCATCAAATCTACTCGGAACCTTCAAGACGTGATTGCGTGCTTCCATCGCATGGGCATTGGCGTCCTCTTTAATGCGGAAGTGGATCAGGACGCCAAGAACACCAAACGATACCTCTTGTACTTTGTTCAGGACGGACTTGGCATGCCTGACCGCGACTACTACCTCGACAAAGACACGGAGTCTATCCGTGTGAGAAATGCCTACCGTGAGCACGTTCTTTCCCTCTTCCGTCTTGCAGGCTACAAACCACAAGAGGCAAAGAAAGCACGAGACACGGTCATGCACATCGAAACCAGCCTTGCCAGAGTCTCCATGAACAAGGTGGATCGTCGGGAGATTCAAAAGATCTACCACAAATTCACTATCGCTAAACTTCAGAAACTCTCACCGGTCATTGAGTGGAAGCGATATCTGGCTCGTACTGAAGGTGCCAAAGTACGCGAATGCGTTGTCATGCAACCTGACTTCTTCAAAGCACTTGGAAACATCATCACCAAGACTTCACTTGATGATTGGAAAACGTATGTAAAGTTCCATCTTATTAACGAGTTTGCAGATGCCCTGTCTTCCCGCTTCGTACAGCAAAGCTTCAATTTCTATGGCAAGGCGCTTCTTGGCACACCTTCAATGAAACCACTCTGGCGCCGAGTACTTGGTGTAGTGAACCACGGACTTGGAGAGCTTGTGGGACGCATCTATGTGAAGAAGCATTTCCCTCCAGAAGCCAAACGCGCTATGAAGATCATGGTAGACGATTTGTTTGAAGCGTACCGCACCCGTATCAATAATCTTGATTGGATGGGTCCTGCAACGAAGAAGAAGGCATTGAGGAAGCTCTCCACCATGGCTCGGAAGATTGGCTACCCAGACACATGGAAGTCATTCAAAGGTCTTGTTATCCGTCCTGACGATTACGCAGGAAACCTAGAGCGTATTGCGGTGTTCTTGCACAAGCGAGCGATGCGCAAGCTTTCAGGGCCCATAGACCGCAACGAGTGGCATATGTGCCCGCACACAGTGAACGCTTATTTCTCACCAACCATGAATGAGATTGTGTTCCCTGCCGCTATTCTCCAACCTCCGTTCTTCACGCTTGGTGGAGATCAAGCCATTAACTATGGCGGCATCGGTGCAGTCATCGGACACGAGATTACGCACGGATTTGACGACGAAGGCTCCAAGTTTGATCACGAAGGCAACTTCAAAAGCTGGTGGACACCAAAAGACAGGAAGCGCTTTGAAGCAAAATCTAAGGTATTGGTACAACAATTTAATACCTACAAAATTGCAGGCCTTGCGGTGAACGGACAGCTCACCCTTGGAGAAAACATCGCAGACCTTGGTGGTGCATCTATCTCCTACGACGCATACCAGCGAGAACGTGCACGAAGCGGAAGCAAAGTTATCAACGGCTTCACACCTGAACAACGCTTCTTCTTGGGCTTTGCTCTCTTTGAGCGGGAGAACTCCCGCCCAGAGTGTATGAGAACTCAAGTGCTCACCGACCCACACGCTCCGCATGTCTTCCGCATCAATGGCCCAGCTTCAAATGTCCAATCCTACTATGAAGCCTTTGGCGTGAAGAGAGGAGACAAGCTGTATAGGGAACCAAAAAAGCGGGCGAGGATTTGGTAACTAGAGCCAATCAATAGGTTCTTTGCCGTTCGCAATCAGATACGCATTCGCCTTTGAGAAAGGCTTCGACCCAAAGAACCCGTTATACGCAGAAAACGGTGAAGGGTGCGCAGACTCAATGACGCAATGCTTGGTGCGGTCAATATGTGCGCCTTTTGCTTTGGCGTAATTCCCCCACAAAATGAAGACGAGCTGTTGGCGCTCCTCGGAGAGCGCACGTATTGCGGCATCAGTGAACTCTTCCCATCCATGACCCTGATGTGAACCGGCGATGCGGGCGCGTACGGTGAGCGTTGCGTTCAACAGGAGCACACCCTGCCGTGCCCACCGCTCAAGGTTTCCATCTCTGTGCAATGAGCGACCTCGTAGGTCGCTCATGAGGTCGGATTCCAACTCTTTGAAAATATTTGCGAGTGAAGGCGGAAGCGAAACGCCTTCACTCACCGAAAAACATAGCCCGTTTGCCTGACCCTTACCGTGATAGGGGTCTTGACCGAGAATGACGACTTTCACCTTTTCAAACGGGCAAAGCTCAAACGCGCGAAAAATGAATGCGGGCGGTGGATAGACCACTTCGTTTGTATATTCCTCTTTTACAAACTGCGTGAGCTCCTCAAAATAAGGTTTTTCAAACTCTTCTTTCAGTCTTTCTTTCCACGACGGCTCTATACGCACTTCCATATTTCATAGCGCTCCTTCCTCGGTGAGGAGTTGTTCCTTCCGTTCTCTTCCGCCGCGGTTGTAGTCTCCGATTTTTCCATCTGCGCGGATAACGCGGTGGCAGGGAACGGTAGGGTCATAATTATTTTTCATAACCATACCAACGGCGCGTGCGGCTCCAGAGCTACCCGCAACACGCGCAACCTGCCCGTACGTCATCGTCTTTCCTCTCGGAATGCTTCTCACTACTTTTCTCACTCTGTCTACAAAGAGAGATTTCATACTCATTTTTTGTTTTGTGCGTGAACCTTCTGAAGAATTTTACCGGCGTCTTCACGGTACGTGCAATAATCGCACGGTGCATCTCCACTAAAATTCACCCCAACCGCAGGGATGTCTTCGCTCATCAGGGTTGCTTTGAGTTCACGAAGCATCGGTTCTATCCATGAGTCATCGCCCCTGTACGGAATGAGGTTCACCTCAAATTCAAGTTTTGCATCAAACGCCTTTCTGTCGGTCTGTCCGTTTGCATATACGAAATACCCAGTCGGGGAAACCTGAAACCCATTTTGACGGAAGAGCCACTGGTACATTTCTATTTGTTTTTTGAAGGAGGGATACAAATCTTCGGGAGTCGTGGGGGCTTGTTTTTTAGCAGTTGCTTTATAGTCCACGACGATAAGTTCGCCTGTCGGTGTGCGCCACACGTCGTCTATGCCGCCACGAATGATGAAGTTTGTTTCTTCGTGATGCGTGGTTACTCCTCGCCGAAGGGCGTCGCGCCATTCTTCGAGACGATCATCGTTGAATGGCACGGCGTCGATGCCATACGCTTCCATAAGCGAATGTTTGGTGCCGTATGCGCGATGAATATCAAATTCACGCTTAAAAAGCTCGTCTACCGCGTTATTGAGTGTAAACGCGGGACCAGAGACACGTTTTACTCCGAGCCGTAGATCAAGATATGCACACCGAGGACATTCGGTATATAGATCTATCTTGCTCCTACTTATGGTGAAGGGTTCCGAAGAATTCGGGTCAAATTGTTTTCGCCAAGAAGATGCCATCAGAGCATTCTACCAGAGTGTGCTTAAAACCCATCTACAACATCGGCTCTTTAAGCGCCTCCATTTCGGCCACCACAGTGCCGATGCGTTCCGGCGAGATGCCAAGCGGGCGAAGCGCCTCACGCTTTTCCTGAAGCTGACCTATGGTAACGATGCCGTGGTCCACAAGGAGCCGTTTTTCGTTCTTTTTAAGTGTGGTGAGCGCCGTCACGGGATAAATTTTAGCTTGCATGATGCGGTCATACAAATTACCCTCCGTGGGGTAGCTCCACCCGATGAGCCCGATGCCCGAACAGCGCGCAAACTGAATAGCATGTTCGGTGAATTTCGTGTTGGTTACCAAATACCCCACATCAACGGGGCACGTGTTTGAAACTCGGGGATCACACTGCCAAATGTCGTCAAAACGTGCTTTCACATAAAGCGCGACTTTGACATCTGTTTTATACCCCGGATCGTTGTGGTACTTCAATTCCGCGGCAAGGCGTTCCTTGCCGCGCGAAGCATAGACATCCACTTCATGCGGCACGCACTTACCGGGAATCATTTTGCGCCACTCCACGTTCCAACCTTCGTGGCGGAAAAGTTCGGCGACAAAGTCTTCAAATGGGTGTCCGGTGGGTCCAAACTCAAAAATAGCGCGACGAAGACTATAGCGGGCGGCGGTCGCACGTTCCATGTCGCGAAGACGCGCAAACGCTCTCCGGTAAATTTCGTGCGTACTGGTGCCGTGTGCAATGGTTTTTTCTACCGCCTCACGAATGTGTGCGGCAGTATGCGTGCCAGCACCCGCGCGACGAAGCGACGCTTCAAGTTTTGAACCGTCAAATGCTTCAACCGTGCCGTCGGCTTTTCGAATGTCCACTCACGAAATAATACCACCACCAACACATTCGTTGCCGCGATACAACACGAGTGATTGTCCGGGCGCAAGCGGTTCCGTCAAAGGTGTGGTCGGAGAAAATGTATTGTTACTCCACACACCTTTGAGCATCGGCCCGTGATACCGATATTGTGCTTCCAGCTGTTCGTTATCATCCAACGTACCGATGAGATTCACGTCAGTAAGCACCATGTGAACAACCGGCGAGCTGTGCTGTTTGTGTTTTGAAACCGTTATTTCATTCTTTGCATGATCTTTGGCAACAACAAACCACGGACCCGAAGGTGCTTCTTTCAACGAAGCGCGTTCGCCAAAGGTGTAAAGCGCGGCTCCCTCGTGTGTTCCTAGTTCTTTTCCTGTCTCATCGCGGGCTATGCCTTCACGAACGCCGACCTCACTACGCAAGAAATCCTCTACAGAAACCGAGCCCAAAAAACAGATACCTTGGCTGTCTTTCTTTTCCGAGACGGGAAGAGTGAAGCGGCGCGCGAGCGCGCGCACTTTTTCCTTTGTATACGCACTAAGCGGGAACAGCGTGTGCGCCAAAACACTTCGTGGCACAGCCCAGAGAAAGTAACTCTGGTCTTTTGCAGGATCTGCTCCGCGAAAGAGTTTTCCTTCTTTAGTCTTTGCGTAGTGACCTGTTGCGATGAAATCTGCTTCGTGTTTTTTCGCAAAATGATAAAACGCACCGAATTTCACGTCGCGATTGCACATGATGTCGGGGTTTGGCGTTCGTCCCGCACCATATTCCCGTATAAGGTAGTCAATGACTGCTTGTTTGTATTCTTGTGATGCATCTAAAGTAACAAACGGGATGCCAAGGTGAGCCGCAATCCGCATAGCATCGCGCCTATCTTCTGCCCACGTGCAGGGAAGTTCCGGAGGATACCAGCCCTTTATGAACACTCCCGTCACGGCGTAACCGTCTTGTTGGAGGAGTGCGGCCGTTACAGCAGAGTCTACTCCGCCTGAAAGGCCAACAAATACGCGCTTTTTTGTTTTTTCCTTGACATGCGGCTTCACATTTTGCATGGTACAGGAAGCGATGGCGTCTTGAAAGGAGGTGATACTCTTGGAAACGCCTACGCGCACTCTTCGAGTGCAAACCCGAAACTCGGTACGGCTTCGTATAGCCCCGGGGGGATTTTTTGGTAGAACAATTCCGCCAGGAACAACTACCGAGGTCTCACTGGATCGAAAAAACGGGTGGATGTCCGTGGACGAATACGACGGTCATGGGCTATCACTCACAGAGTGGGAGAAGCGCTGGGATGATCTGGACGTTGAATTCTTCCGACTCACTGATGGAGTGTGGAAGAAAGTAAGCGTGTGGAGAAAACCTCGCGTCTCCGGGTGACTAAAGCCGCGAATCCTCACCGATGCGCGGCTTTTTTTAGTCTAGGTACAGCGCGCGATTTTGTTTGTGTTCTTCAAAGGTTATTGCGTAGCGCATTTCTCCGTCTCTTCCGGTGAGATAATAAAAATAATCAGTGTTAGCCGGATCAAGCGCGGCTTTTAACGAGTCTAGTCCGGGATTGCTGATAGGACCGGGCGGCAGTCCTTTATTTTGGTACGTGTTATACGGGGAATCAATTTCAAGATCGGCAAGCGACGGACTGTACGTTGCGGTTTCTTTTATATATCCGAAGACGGCGTCTACCTGAAGCGGATGCCCCGCATCAATTCTATTCCAGAGAATACCGGAAATCACGCGGCCGTCTTCAAGTCCGCGCGCCTCACGCTCAATGAGGGACGCCATGATGACGATATCTCGCGGAGACCGACCGCTTGTGATGCGCGAGAACGTCAGTGTGCCGAATTTTTGAGAAAACGTACCAGTCATTTGTTCAATAACCTCCGTGGGCGTTGCGTCTATTTCTATCTTGTACGTGTCCGGAAAAAGATAGCCCTCGTACGGAAGTGCCTCGGTTATAAAGGTGTCCGCATCAAATTCGGGAAGTGCTTCTTTCAAAATAAACGCCATTTGCCTCGCAGTAACGCCCTCGGGAAACGTAACGGAAACGGTGGGAATACCTGAAATACCGTTTGCAAGCCGATACACCACCGTGGAAAGCCCGACAGGCTCAAGAAACAGATAGCGTCCGGCTTGAATATCTTTATCGGCTCGCCCCACTCGCGCGATGACTTCAAACACCAATGCGGAGCGTATGACGTTTTGTTCTTCAAGCATGCGCGCAGTCTCCCGGAAGGTTGCTTCTTCCGTTATCGTTATGGTTGTTCCGGTTGGAAAGCCAAACGGCGGCAACAGCAAGAAAAACACAAAGGCAAGAAATGCGACTACCGGAAAAGCCACGGCGTAGGCGCGTTTGTGGCTCTCCATGTGCAAGCCAAGCGCAGTGAGGGTTTTACCAACAAGACCAAGCATAGACTAGAGAGGAACGTTTGCGGGAGCGGCGCTTGTCGTTGACGGGATACGCGGAATGGAGGATGTTTTTATGGTTGCCGAAGGAATATGAAAGAGTGTTGCTAGTTCTTCAACGCTCATTATCATCCAGCTCCCTCTGTACGGAGGATAAAAATACGCCCGACGGCGATACAAATTCAAAACTGCGTGCATATCTTCGGCCTCACGTTTACCGCCGACATTCACCCACGGAAAATCTGCATAAAAATCCGACCAAAGGCCGGCGCTTCGTATGTTGTTTAGTGTTTCCGAACCAAGTGGTTTGAACACATTAGACAGGTATCCTTTCATGTTGCTTTGAAAAAGCTCTGTCGGGGCGGAATACACGGCGCGGATGCCCACATCAAACCCGGGTTTACTGATGTTGCGCTCTATGGCAGCCATGGTGTCTTTTTGTTGCGGAGTGGGGTTTGGAAATCCTTTGTCGTTGACATATTCTTTTCGCATTTTCTCTATCGTTTCTTTTGCTTCGTCTTTCCAGGTGAACAGTTCTCCTTTTGCTGTTTTCTTCCCGCGAAACTTCTCCCATTTGGTGAAGCGAATCATTATTTGTATCCAGACTTGCTCTCCCGGACCCGCAGAACCAAGAAATTCAAGCACTTGTGCAAGCGGGTTTACCTGCTCTTCGTCTCTTCCCGGAGGCTTATCAAGGCCGTAGTCCACGTATGTCTTTATCGGAAAAGGATCCGGCTGTCCGTGTTTGTACTCCCACGCGCCCATTTTGTAGGGCGCGTGACTTGCATCGCGCAAACGACTGTAATCGGCGGCTTCAATGATTTCCACATCAGAGTATTGCGCATACAAGTATGTTTCCACGGCGCGGCGCATGTCTTCGCGTGTCCAAATGTACATATGTACAACTCCTTCAAGTGAAACGAGTTCAAGCGACCACCACGGACGCATACCGCCAACCACGTAGCGTTTGTGCCAGGTGCTTTCTCCGGGGCCCAAATGAATGTTGGTAAGAAACGTTTCCATGGCCTGCGGGGTTTTGAGCGTGTCGCGAGGAATACGAATTTCAAGCAACACGAATTTTTTGCCAGTAGAAATAAAATCCATGCGCTTGTACTGAAGCCAACGCATGAGCGTAAAACGCCCCACGACTATGGGAAGCCATACAGGAGCGGCGAGGAACAGAACTGACCAACTGTAATCGCTTTGCGTACCGCCCGTTGCGGTAAAAAGAAGCGCCGCAAAAAGGAAAAGAAAGATAAGGGCCCAGCCCGAAAGAATAAACCCTGATTTGGTGTGCAGTTTTCCGAGCCATGTGTGAAGCTCTTCTAAAAACGGGAGCGAAGCCATGTGGTCAGTATAACAAGAACCCGCGGCTAGCCGCGGGTTCGTGTGTGTTAGGCGAGTGAATAGACGCCGTTTTTGCTGCGTGTGAAATGCCGTGCGTCGTTTAGGTTTACGAGAATGGTGTTGTCTTTGACGTAGCGGACTTTTTTCACTGCGGTGAGTACTTGGTCGCGGGTCATGGGGCCTGCTTTCAACACTTCAGCAATAACATCGCGCACCACGCCCGGTTTGTAGCCCCATTCGGAAAGCGCGTAGAGTCCGCGGCCGACGAGTACGAAACGATCATCTTTCATGAGTTCATTGTGCGTGGTTGCCACGTGCGCTTTCTTTGCGAACAGTTCGCTGATGGCATTTGCCACATCGCGAAAATGCATCGGCGCGCCAGAACGTTTAATGACCAGATACGCGTAGTCGCGAATGCCTTTGGTGCGGATGGCAGGCACGTGTGCGCGGCCCCACTCGGCAAGCGGGTTTTTTGCAATGATTTTTGAAAGCGAGAGCCAGCGTTTCAACACTTCTTCGTTTCGGTACGCCATTTCAAGTTCTTTCAGCTCCGTGATGAAACGGCTGAAAAGGTCGCTTTCGGAGAGCACCTCCGTGTCGGAGAGCGAACCGTACAGACTGGAAAGCGCTTTATGCACTTTCTTTGCGATTTGGTGGTCTACGTGCCACCGTGCATAAAACTCATCAGTTTCGCGCTCGCGGAAAAAGGCGCTTCCAACGACCAGAAGAAAGCGAAAGCGGTTTTTTGCTTTTTCATCGATTGCAAGGCCTGCAAGGAGGTCATCTTCCGGCACAATGACGCCCAGACTTTCCACGTATTTTTGGAGCTCTGAGAACTGTTTTTCGGCATCTTTGAATGCGGCCCCGCCGCGCACAGCCTCTATGGCCGATGCTTCAATTTGGCGCACGCGCTCACGAGTAATGCTCCATCGGTCTCCGATGGCTTCAAGTGTTTCTCGCGCAGGCGAGGCGCCAAGACCAAAGCGAAGCGTGAGCACTTCGCGTCCGCGCTCTCCAATATCGCCCAACAGTTTCTTGACGAGTGCGCCGCTGTCAAACAATGGCCGGACGCTTTCGGTCTTCTGTTTCAAGTTTGCCATGTGTTCTAATTATACCAGATGGGCAGATTTTCGCAAGGGGCCCGCTAACCGACAACAACATTGACGATTTTGCCGGGCACATACACAAAACGCTTTGCCTCCCGTATTGCCAAAAATTCAAAAACGACCTTTTTCACCTCGTCTTCCGGAGCGTCGTGAGAAAGCACGAGCTCACCGCGTTTCTTTCCGTTTACTTGTATGACCACCACGACGCTCTCCTCTACAAGCAGCGCGGCGTCTGCTTCCGGCCACTTTTGAGAGTGGACACTCCCCTGTTCTCTTGTCGCTTCAAAGAGGTGGTCGGCAAGATGAGGAGCAAACGGCGCAAGAAGCCGTACCAACGTACCATACGCAGACGTTGGCACTTTCGGAAGCTTTTCTAGCTCGTTCACGAGCACCATGAGCGCAGAGACTGCCGTATTGAATTTAAATTTTTCAGAGTCTTTCTCTATCTTTGCTATGGTTTTGGCAAGCGTGCGTCTCATGTCTTCAGAAGGTTCTCCCTCATCAAGCTTTTGAGAGAGCGTGAAGATTCTATTAAGGAATTTGCGCATGGAAGGCACGCCGGTGGGCTGCCACGGGTAGTGGCCCGGCTCATTATAAGGACCAATGAACGCCAAATACATTCTCACCGCGTCCGCGCCGTACTGCTCCACCAGCTCGTCGGGGTTTATGACATTTCCCCAACGCTTACTCATTTTCCTTCCATCAGGACCCATGAGAAGCCCGCGGTTAAAACGTTCCGTAAACGGCTCAAAGACCGGAGAGAGTGCAAGGTCATAGAGCGCTTTGGTGAAGAAACGAGCAAAAAGAAGGTGTACGGTGGTGTGTTCACTGCCTCCGGAGTAGCGGTCTACGGGCATCCACTTCTTTGCAAGCTCAAGGTCGGTGAAATTGTGGTCGTCTTTTGGATCAAGATAGCGGAAGAAGTACCACGACGAATCAACAAACGTATCAAGCGTGTCGTATTCCGGCATCCATCCTTCACCGAATATTTTTTCCACACGCTCGTGGAGTTCCTTTGACGAGGCAAGCGGTGGTTTGCCCTTGGGCGTGTAATCCACGTCTTCCGGCAAAAGCCATGGCAGATGCTCTTCCGGAATGAGATGGGGCTTGCCTTCCGGGTCATACACGACAGGAATGGGGCAGCCCCAGTACCTCTGGCGCGACACGAGCCAATCGCGCATGCGATAATTGGTGGCGCGTTTTCCTCCTATCGCCTCCACGATGTCCCACCGTGCTTGTTTGCTATTTTTTCCTGTAAAGATATCGGAATTACTTAGTGTACCCTCTCCTTCATATCCTTCCCCCTCTTCTAGAACCACACGAATAGGGAGATTGTGTTTTTTTGCAAATGCATGATCGCGCGCATCGTGTGCAGGCACTGCCATAAGCGCGCCCGTGCCGTACGTAGCAAGAGCGTAATCGGCAATGTACACCGGAATGTCTTCTTTAGTTGCGGGATTCACGGCTTTTACGCCTTTCAACTCGATGCCCGTTTTCTCTTTGTGTTCACTTCGCTCGATGGCCGTTTTCTTTGAAGTCTTTTTTACATAGTCTTCTACCTCATTTTTATTTGAAACATCCAATGCCATAACAAGCGGATGTTCAGGTGCAAGGACGAGATAGGTCGCGCCGAAAATGGTGTCTGGACGCGTCGTAAACACTTCTATGATTTTTGGGTTCGCATCACGGTCAGCCGTACGCGGTATGCTGAAAGCTATCCTTGCTCCTTCACTTTTCCCTATCCATTGCCGCTGCGCTTCTTTGATTTCCGGCGGCCATGGAAGTAGCTCCAAGTCAGCAAGGAGACGCTCTGCGTACTCCGTGATTTTCATAAACCACTGGGTGAGTATCTTTTCCTCCACCTCCGTACCGCAGCGTTCGCATGTCCCGTCTATCACCTGCTCGTTGGCTAGCACCGTTTGGTCTTTCGGACACCATTTCACCGGCGCTTCCGCTCGGTAGGCGAGATTATGTTCGTAGAGTTTTGCAAAAAGCCACTGGGTCCATTTGTAGTACATCGGTTCAGAGCTTATGACTTCTTTTGACCAATCAACGCTCGTTCCGATGCGCTTCATTTGACTTCGCATGCGTTCAATTCGTGCGCGCGTTCCCTCTTTGGGATTTGTTCCTTCTTTTATTGCGGCGTTTTCCGCGGGAAGCCCGAATGCGTCAAACCCAACGGGAAACAGCACATTGTTCCCCTGCATCCGTTTGAAACGCGCGAAAATATCCGTTACGGCATACGCATACCAGTGCCCAGCATGAAGGTCGCCGGATGGATACGGAAATTCAAACAAAAGATAATACGGGTTTGGTTTGGTGAGATCGGTTTCGTAGAGTTTTGCGTCTTCCCATTTTTTCTGGAACGCGGGCTCAATATCTTTGTGGTTAAACGTCTCTTTCGCCATACATTAGCTTGCTCTGAAACTTTGTTAATCTTTGAATCTCCGGATTCCGACATAGATGAGCGCCGCAAGGGCAATGAGAGACATGGCAAGTTTCAAAAGTGTGCCTGCGCTATCCCAATACCCTAGGGCGGCGATGATGAGCGCCAATACGCCGCCGTAGGAGAGACCTGTTGAAACGATTGAAGAGCCAAGCGGAATGACGCCGACAATGAGGGCGAGGACGCCAAGGCCGACCAAGATGACGAACGAGTAGAGCTGGTAGTTTTTATGTGCATCGTCAAAGAGCGGTTGGCAGGTGCTGTAGAAATCACAGTACCCACCCGGGACGGTTTTGGGAGCCATGTTTTCATCGGCCACCCACACGCCGCCCTGATTTTCACAGGAACCTACCGTGGTTGCCATAACACGCACCGGACAATAATCCTCAAAGTTCGGCTCCGGAAGCACGAGCGAACGAGCAACGATA
>JAKEFE010000001.1 GCA_022616215.1 Candidatus Parcubacteria bacterium
GTAAAGCGCATGTATACAGAAGAGGGAGAAGCAGGACGCACGAAATTCATCGCGTGGAGCCGCACGCTCACCATCCCGCTTGCCGTACTCCAGTCCGTCGCGTTCCTCTCGCTTCTTGAAAGCCAGAACATCATCACCACGCTTGCGCCGTTTGCCTTTGCGGTAAACGTGCTCCTTGTGTCGGCAGGCTCCATGCTTCTCATGTGGATTGGAGAACTCATCACCGAATACGGCATCGGCAACGGTGTTTCGCTCATCATCTTTGCCGGTATTATGGCGAGCGTTCCCGCCGGCCTTTCCCAGCTTCTCTTTACGGCGACAGCGGCGCATATTCCTGCCTACCTTGGTTTTTGTGTGCTCGCGCTTGCCGCAATTTATGCCGTGGTCATGGTGTCGGAGGCAGAACGCAGTATTCCGATAGCGTATGCACGCCAAGTGCGCGGTGCAGCCACCACAAGCGGCGCGGCTACCTATCTTCCGATACGCCTTCTGCAGGCGGGAGTGATGCCTATCATCTTTGCGCTCTCGCTTCTTCTTCTTCCGCAAATCGTGTTTACGGCGCTTTCTGCCGCCGGTTTTTCGTGGGTTGCCGGAGCTTCTGCCGCGTACGCTGCATTTTCCGCAAATCCATGGACAAACGGTGCGGTCTACTTCGTGCTCGTCGTTATGTTCACCTACTTTTACACGTCAATTACCTTTGAACCGCACAAAGTTGCTGAAAATCTCCAGAAAACAGGCGCGTTTGTTCCGGGCGTGCGCCCCGGCCGCGAAACGGAAGCCTACATAGGAAACGTGGTGAACCGCATCACACTCCCCGGTTCGCTCTTCCTCGGTCTTATCGCCGTCATCCCGTTTGTGGTGCAGGGCATTACGGGCATCACGGCAATTCTTGTTGGTGGTACGGCGCTCCTCATTGCGGTTACGGTGCTTTTGGATTTGATTCGGAAGGTGGACGCACAAACTTCTCTTAAAGAATACTAATTCCGGCTCATACAGTCGGGATGATACAGTGATGCATATGAGCCCGAAGACTATCTTTTTTATTGGAAAGCCTGGTTGCGGTAAAGGAACGCAGGCGAAACTTCTCGCAGAGCGCACGGGCTGGCACATCATTGCTGCAGGAGCTGCATTCCGGGAGATAGCGAGCGAGGACACGCCTGCAGGCAGGAAGACTAAGCACGATATAGATCAGGGACTTTTGATGCCGCACTGGTTTGCGATGTATTTATATCTCAAAGGGCTCTTTTCACTTCCTGCAGACGCAAGTGTTATTTTCGACGGCTTCAATCGCAAGGAACCAGAAGCGAAACTCATCGTTGAATCTTTAAACTGGCTTGAACGTCCGTTTGTTGTTCTCCACATCAGGGTGTCGGACGAAGAAGTGCGCCGCCGATTGGAACTGCGTAAAGGCGCGCAAGATCGCGCGGACGACCACTCAGTAGACACAAGACTTGAAGAGTTTGAAACATTTACCGCAAAAGCAATTGGACTCTTCCGTGAACAAGGTGTCCTCATTGATATCGACGGCGAGCAGACGCCTGAAAAGATAGCGGAGGATGTCGGCAAAGTACTCGGACTGTCATGATTGTACGAACGAAGGAGGAACGAGAAGGCGTCATTGAATCAGGAAAGCGGCTCGGCGCAATTCTTGAGGAAGTCGCAAAGAAGGTCGCTCCTGGTGTTTCAACTGAAGAGCTCGATGTGCTCGCTCTGAAACTCATTCGCGACGGCGGCGATGAGCCAGCGTTTCTAGATTACATACCGGAGCCAGGCATGCGTCCGTACCCAGCGTCGCTCTGTGTGTCCATAAATGATGAAGTGGTGCACGGCATCCCGAACGAAGCTCCCCGCGTACTCTCCGAAGGGGACATTGTTGCGCTTGATCTTGGTCTTACGCATAAAGGATTCATTTCAGACTCTGCCGTTACGGTTGCAGTCGGAAAGGTGAAGGACGTAGATGTGCGGCTCATGGAAGCCACGAAGCGTGCGCTCTACGCGGGTATTGGAGCGGCGCGTCCGGGGAATCGCGTGGGTGACATTTCACACGCGATTGAGTCAGCATACAAAGACACCGGATTTTCTGTGGTGAAAGTGCTTGGGGGACACGGTGTAGGCACGGCGGTGCATGAAGAACCGTGGATAGGAAATGTGGGGCATCCGGGCACAGGGCCAGAAATTGTGGAAGGTATGGTGCTTGCGCTTGAACCCATTGCAAACGAGGGGAAGGGCGCAGTGTACCTTGCCCCGGACGGGTATACCTATCGTACAAAAGACGGCTCGCGCTCCGCGCATTTTGAACACACCATTCTTATTGAGAAGGGCAAGACGCTTGTCCTGACGCGTCGGCCACGCGAAGTAGCGTAACGGGAAACTCTGCGGTATACTGTGCCTATACAAGCGCCTCATGCGTTTTTTAAAACCGTATGGCACGTAATCCAAAAGAAGAAAAGACATTTGTGATGATAAAGCCCGACGGGGTGAAGAAAGGATTGGTCGGAGAAATTATCAAGCGGCTTGAACAGCGTGATATGAAAATTGTCGCACTTGATATGTTCATGCCAACGGTGGAGCAAATTGATAATCACTATCCAAAAGATCCAGCGTGGATCACGCGCCTTGGACACAAAACGCTCCAGACCTACGAAAAGTACGGCTATGACCCGATGGAAGACTTCGGGACCAAGGACGCTGAGAAGATCGGTCCACACGTGCGCCAGTGGGTTCTCGATTTCATGACCTCAGCGCCTCTCGTGAAGATGGTGGTGCAGGGCATTCATGCGGTAGACATGGTCCGCAAGATCTGTGGCCCCACGATGCCGTACCAGGCCGATATGGGCACCATTCGTGGAGACTTCTCCAACGACTCACCTGCCTTAGCTAACGCCGAGAAGCGCGCGATTGCAAACCTCGTTCACGCATCTGAGACGCCTGAGGAGGCAGAGCACGAGATTGAGTACTGGTTTAAGGGAGTTGCGATGCACGATTACAAACGCCACGGAGAGTAGATCAAAAACCGCCCCACTATAGGGCGGTTTTTGTTTTCCACAGACCACTTTTCAGGCAGGCGTATACTTATGGCAGAGCCATTTTGTACCAAACGCAACTAATATACTTTCCGGGAGTTCTATATTTATGCTCTCTGACACTCACAACTGGTGGGCGGCAGGAGCGGTGCGGACACCCACGTAGCACAAAGAGTTGCTGCCGGCGGAATGGCTCACCAATACAACCTGCTCTGGCAGGTTGTATTGGTGAGCGTGCCCTGCACTAAGCTGGTGCTTTGGCGTGATACCATTGTTCCACTATGAGACTGGGCTGGTTTGTAGGGGCGCTCGTATTGTGCGCCGCTGTTGCGGTGTTGCACATCGTCGCTCTTGATCAATTTTGGTACTGGGAGCACGTCTGGTTTGATGTGCCGATACATTACCTCGGGGGATTTGCCATTGGAGTGTTTCTTGTTGGTTTTGTCTTTCGGTTCGTGCCAAGCGTATACGCTTTGCTCGCCATAGGAGCGATAGCTGGTTGGGAAGTATTTGAATATTTGTTTGGAGTCCCGCGCGAGATAAATTACGTGTTTGATACATCACTTGATATTTTGATGGGCACACTTGGTGCGCTTACGGCGTATACACTCGCGCGCGCGACACTATGGCGCTCAAAATAACATTTCACGGCGGGGCAGAGACCGTTACGGGTTCCAATTTTCTTATTCAAACAGATACGGCGAAGGCTAAAACCGCCAGAGGCGGTTCGCCCGACACTCCGCTAAGCGGAGTGTCTAGGGTGCTCGTTGATTGCGGTGTTGAACAAGGGAGTGAATATTCAAAGCGGCGCGCGTACGAGCCGTTTCCCTACAACCCGAAAGAGATACATGCGCTCGTTATCACGCACGCGCACCTAGACCATGTGGGCCGCGCGCCGCGTCTGGTGCGCGAAGGATTTCGCGGAAAAGTATATATGACGCCGCCCACGCGCGACCTTGCCGAGCTTATCCTTCGCGATAGCGTGGACATACTTGCAGAAAATGCGAAGCGTCATGGGCTCCCACTACTCTACGAAGAGAAGGATGTGGAGGCATTTCTTTCGCACGTTGAACTTCTGCCGTACCACGAAGAACGGGAAATTGTGCCCGGGCTATCGGTGTATCTGCGTAATACCGGACACATTTTGGGCTCTGCGAGTGTGCGTTTCAAAACGGCCGAAGCATCGCTTGCGATTACGAGCGATATTGGCAATTCCCCTTCGCCACTTTTGCCTGACGTAGAACCGATAGACGATGCTGATGCGATTGTGATGGAGAGCGTGTATGGAGACAAGCACGTGCCGGAGAAGGAGCACCGCGTGAAGATTTTCAAAGAATCGCTACGCCGCGCGCTCGCGCGCGCCCTAACCAGAGGCGGGCAAGGCGGCACCATTATGATTCCTGCGTTTTCCATGGAGCGCACCCAGCTCATGCTCTACGAGCTTTCAAACTTCTTTTCCGCGAAAGAAATTCCGGAAGTGCCAGTCTTTCTTGATTCGCCGCTCGCCATTGCTATCACCAACATCTACCGCAAGTGGGCGAAAGAATATTTCAAAAAGGACGCACAGCAAAAACTCGCAAAGGAAGGGGACATTTTAAATTTTCCGTTTCTAAAAATGACGCGTTCGCGCGAAGAATCGGAGGCCATAGCAGGCGTGAAAGGCCGTAAAATTATCATAGCGGGCGCAGGTATGAGCCATGGCGGACGCATCGGGCGGCACGAGGCGCGCTATCTTCCGGACAAAAATTCCACACTGTTCATTGTGGGGTATCAGGCACCGGGAAGCCCCGGGAGGATTCTTCAGGACGGTGGCAAACGTGTGCGCATTAACGGGCACGAAGTGCAGGTGAGAGCTAAAGTAGAAACGCTCCACGGTTGGTCTGCACACGCCGACCGCGACGGCCTCCTGAAGTTTGCCGAGTCCTGCCTCCCGCGTACCAAAACGTTCTTCACGGCGCTTGGAGAGCCATCCTCTGCCCGCTTCCTGGCACAGCGTATTCACGGCTTTTTGGGCCGTCCAGCTATCGTTCCTATGGAAGGACAGTCGTTTCGTATTACCAAGGAGGGTGCTCGGTTTGAGAAATAAGGTATACTTTCTGTATGAGTAATGAATCACCGGAAAATCCAAAGGAGAAATGGAAGAAGCAGAAAAGCCAAGGCAGAGCAATTCTCCATGAGCAGCGTCTCTCAACAAACCCAAACGGGAAGAGCTGGTTCGATCGGATGCGTAGGAAAACATCGGAGAACCCAAAGACATCGCCTGAAGAACCGCTGTTGTAATAACAATGAGACCGTATCGTTTTAAGTACGTCGGTTCAAGTTATTTGTTTCTCATCGGATAAAGACATGGCCCCTTTCGGGGCCTGTCGTTAGCCAATCTTTGCCAGAACTCTCTTAAAGACTTCAGGGCGATCTTTAGCAAGCGTAGAGAGTACTTTGCGATCAAGCTGTACTCCTGCCTTTTTCACACGAGCAACAAAGGTGCTGTAACTTCCGGCTCCGTTTTCGCGAAGCGCAGCATTCAGGCGCACAATCCACAACTGGCGCATATCATTCTTCTTATCGCGACGGTGTGCAAAGGCACTTTTGCCTGCGTGTACCAGAGACTCTTTAGCACGACGCTCCTTTTTACTCCTCTCGTGGCGGTATCCTTTTGCCCTCTTCAACACATTGCGGCGACGCTTGGCACTTATGACTCCTCCTTTTACTCGTGGCATACGTTTTAATTTATTTGAAAAAATTACCCTTTTCCTCCCAAAAAGCGGCGGGTAATACGCTTCCCGAGCACAAGCGATACGGCTCGGCGCTTGGTGCCTTTGGTGCGGCCGCGTTCTTTTGCATTAAAGTGGTTTTGGCCGGACTTGCGCACCACGATTTTACCCGTTCTCGTAACGCGCAATCTCTTCGTATAAGATTTATTTGTTTTCATCATGTGGTTTTGATTCTTGCCCTTGCTTTTTCACTGCCGCCATATCTCGTTCAATGATTGCCGCAAATCCTTTTGGAGACTTTGTTATCGGCTCGGCGATTTTATAGGCGTAGGGAATAAGGAGAAGGAATTTTTCAAGGCGGGTTTTGAGGAATTTTTCATCCATGCCCTTGTAGCGGCCTTTGAGGAAGAGTTCCGCGCGAACGCGATGTCCCTCGGCAAGCCATTCGGCTGCCTTTTTTGCCTTAAGACGCATGTCGTTTTCTCCGGTGCCTACCTTGATTTGGACCTCTTTGGTCTCTGAAACCTTGGCTTTGGCCCTCGCCGCCTTTTCTTTCTTACTTCTCTCGTACTCAAATTTACCATAATCGGCGATTTTGGCAACGGGCGGCACCGCGCTTGGAGAGATTTCTATAAGGTCAAGCCCCGCCGCCTGCGCCGCCTTAAAGGCATCGGCAAATGAGCGCACGCCGAGGTTCTCTCCCTCGGCGCCGATGACGCGTAGTTCGCTCGCGCGTATCTCTCTATTAATGCGAATCTTATCTCCGGTATTCAAGGTATACCCGCGACTGTAGCACGACAGAGGTAAGCGAACAACGCCCCCTAATACACTTCTTCTCCGGTTGTTGTGGCGTAGTCCAAGTCCCTGCCAAACTCCCGTAGAAGCTCGGCAAGCTCGTCAAGCGCCTCCTGACATCCGGCAGAGTTCTTGTCAGCGGCACACTCGCGCTCAATGTCCGAGCGCGCACGCACAATGTCTTCCTGGCCTTCTTTGAGCACGTATCCTACATCGGTTTCTCTTTTCCAATCGCCCCACATCACAACACCCATGATGATGAGGGCAACGGCAAGTACGCCTGCAACAATCCACCCCGTGTTCGTTTTCATTTCCATAGGTGACCGTTAATAATGTTTAGTAAACCTTTGTATATCGTAACAGATAAAAAAGGGGGGAGTGAAGTGAGATGACGCAGTATCAGTGATACCCTTAACGGATATGCCGGACAAGACACTTATCATCTTCGGGCCGGGGGAGCATTTTGGTTTCTCCGTCGCACAAAGATTTGCCAAGGAAGGGTTTTACATCGTATTCATTGCAAGAGATGAGGGAAAACTTGAAGCGTTGCAAGAGGCATTACACAAAGAGGGCATTTCCGTCAGTATGGCGTGTGCCGATGTTCGCTCGCAAAGCGAAGTGATACAGGCCATTGCCGCACTCAAAGGACTTCCGCCCGTCACCGCTGTCATCTATAACGTGAAAGCTGGTGCACGAGGTAACGGTCTTTCGGTAACTCCGGAAGAACTAACCGATGCGTTAGCCGCAAATGTAGGCGGGGCACTTGCGGCGATACAAGCATCTCTACCCATACTTAAACCAGGAAGTTCAATCATCTTAACCGGCGGAGGGTACAAAGATAAACCCGATCCAGAAAAACTCGCCCTTTCGGTTTCAAAGGGAGCGCTTCACACACTGTTTCTTTCAATGATTCGGCCACTGAAGTCTCGTGGCATAACACTCAAAACACTTATTATTGATGGTATGGTGCGGGAGGAAGGTCCCATTCGCCCAGAAAACGTAGCACAGGCATTTTGGGATTTGTACACACAAGAATCAAACGAACCCATGTTCATACGTAAATAGAAAACCGCCTCTCGGCGGTTTTCTCTAGTAGTGGAGGTGTGGAGAATCGAACTCCAGTCCGAATCCGTCTTTGAGAGCGAGTCTACGACGCGTAGTTTCAGTTAGGCGCTAGAGCAGGGTGCGAGGAACCGAAACGAAACCACTCCTGCCTGATTCCTTATTTAAGCAGTTCGTTCGGAAGGACGGCTACCGATCTCGTGAGAGATTCCACCCGAGTCGCTCATCACGAGAAGTGAGCGAAACGAATGTCGTCGTTGCGAACTGCAAGCAGTTACGCGCGGGCGAACGCAAAGTCAGACATACCGAAGTACGGAGACTTCACGCTTGCAAGAGTGTTCTTGGCAAGTTTGATTGTTTGCGAGATTTTGGCGGTCAGCAAACTTCCACCGCGTCGCACGCTTCTCAAAGAACAGACCGTCAAAGCCGGTCACCCCCAGAAAAAAGACGATACACCCATCACCTCCTATCTGCGAGTTTTCGTTTCAAGGCGCGAGCCGCTTCCTTGTCCGCTTCCTTTTTCTTAAGTTCTTCGCGTCTGTCGCCTTTTCCTTTTCCGCGGACGATGCCCACCCGCACCTTGATGTACCTCTCATTATAAACCTCAAGTGGCACTGTTGTCAAGCCCTTCTTGGACTCGGCATCGGCTAAAGCGGCAATTTCGTCCTTTTTAAGGAGCAGGCGGCGAGTTCGGGCGGGGTCATATCCTTTCTCTACGTTCGCTGTCTGATAGGGCGGTATAGTCGCGCCCACAAGGTAGGCCTCGCCGCCCCTGACCACCACGCGCGCGCCATCAAGCGATCCCATTTTTGCGCGGAGCGCCTTCACCTCGCTTCCCGTGAGCTCCATGCCTGCCGAATACGTTTCAAGTACGGTACAGCGGAGCTTTGCTTTCTTGTTCTCAATAAGGGCCATAGGAAGTACGGTATCATACGAGCAGGTAGAGAGCTTCCTGATAGCTCTTGCCAAAACGCTTTACAAGGACTAGCTGGTACCACTATGGATATGAACATGGGTGAACACAAACACGAATGGGAAGAGAAAGACGGAGGAAAAGTGTGTGTTTCGTGCGGCATGAAAGAGACCGACGACATGTCTCACGGCTCCATGTAGGGGTTAGAGAACGATTGGTAAAAGCAGATTGCTCGCTGAGTGGCGCATATCGTGCGCTCGCGATATAGTGGTGCCTATCTATGAGAGAGGAAAACAAGCAGGCAGAGCCGAAAAAGCCGGCGGGGAAAAGCGCTCCAAAACGCGGCAAAAAGGGAGGAAAAGCTCCGCGCTTTTCGCTGTTTCCGCGCCAAGGAAGTTTCCTCGGAAACTTTTTGTACGCGCTCGTTATCTTTTTGATTCTCTCGTCTTTGTACACGTTTATTGTTGAAGGAACCAAAGAGAAAGAGGTAATAGCTCTGTCCCAAATCGCGGGCGATGTTCGTGCAGGACTTGTAACCTCCATTGAAGTCTCCGGAGACGACCTCAAGCTCGTGTATGTAGACAATTCCGAAAAGACTTCCATGAAAGATCCGGACGCATCCCTTCCGGAAACACTCGCCGCCTTCGGACTGACCCCGGAAGAGCTTTCAAAAGTTTCCATCAATATCAAAGACGAATCCGGTTTTGAATTCTGGTTTGCCACACTTCTCCCCATTCTTCTCCCGCTCGTGTTCCTCATTATTTTGTTCTGGTTCCTTGCGCGTCAAGTAAAAGGTGCAGGTATGCAGGCATTCACCTTCGGACAGTCAAAGGCGCGGATGATTGATCCCTCCGACACCAACCAACGCGTTACTTTTGGAGACGTAGCCGGCGCAAAAGAAGCGAAAGAAGAACTTTTGGAAATTGTAGACTTCCTTAAAAACCCGAAAAAATTCCTTGATATCGGCGCGCGCATCCCGAAAGGCATTCTTCTGATGGGTGCGGCGGGTACTGGTAAGACTCTGCTTGCGCGCGCGGTCGCAGGAGAGGCAGGTGTGCCGTTTTTCTCCATTTCCGGTTCGGAGTTTGTAGAGATGTTTGTTGGTGTGGGCGCAAGTCGCGTGCGCGACCTGTTCCAAATGGCAAAACGCACGGCACCCGCCATTATCTTCATTGATGAAATTGACGCGGTTGGCCGCGTGCGCGGCGCGGGGGTAGGCGGCGGAAACGATGAGCGCGAACAAACCCTGAACCAAATCCTGGTGGAGATGGATGGTTTTGAACCGCACGAAAAAGTCATTGTCATGGCGGCCACCAACAGGCCAGACGTGCTTGACCCGGCGCTGGTGCGCCCCGGCCGTTTTGATAGGCGCGTCGTGATTGACCTCCCGGACCGCAAAGACCGCGAAGACATTCTTAACATTCATGCGCGCAAGAAACCCTTTGGCCCTGATGTAACGCTTTCGGTGATTGCCGAGCGCACGCCTGGGTTTTCCGGCGCGGAGCTTTACTCGCTTATGAACGAAGCGGCGATTCTTGCCGCACGTGAAGACCGGAAAGAAGTGACGCAATACGACCTTCTGCGTTCCATTGAAAAAGTAATGCTTGGTCCGGAGCGAAAGAGCCACTTGCTTTCGCCCAAAGAAAAACGCGTTACGGCATATCACGAAATGGGGCACGCGCTTATTTCAAGTGTCTTGCCGTACGCTGATCCGGTGCACAAAGTGTCCATCATCAGCCGCGGACGCGCGGCTGGCTACACACTGAAGCTTCCGTTTGAAGATAAAAAAATGCAGTCGCGCAAAGAATTTCTTGACGATATCGCTTCTACGCTTGGTGGGTATGTAGCGGAAAGTCTTGTATTTGATGACATCACCACGGGCCCGCACAACGATCTTTCTGTGGCGACCGCGCTTGCGCGCGACATGGTAGCGCGCTACGGCATGAGCGAGCTCGGGCCTATCGCGTTTGCTTCTGAACGCGCCGTAGGCGAAGAACACTATTCTGAAGTGGTTGCGGCAAAAATTGACGCGGAAGTAACACGCATCATAAGAGAGGCAAAAGAACGCGCGCGCGACGTCCTCACCACCCACCGCAAAGCGCTTGATGCAATGTCGGAGCACCTTATTCAAGTAGAAACCATTGAACGTGAAGATTTTGAGAAACTTATGATCGCAAACGGCATTACCCCAAAGGCCAAAGAGGAAGCAGCATCTGTCTAGTCCACCCGCTTGGATTCGAACCAAGGACCGCGGAGGTATAAGCTCCGTGCTCTAACCAGCTGAGCTACGGGTGGATAGTGCGCACTGTAACGCATCCTGCCTAACGCGGGAAGATGTCATTGAGGAGATCGGAATAGTAGAATTCGGAAGCAAGACCACCGAAGCTGTACGTTTTTGCGCCTATCTGTATGGCTGAACCTCCCACCTGTGGGTCTGCCTTTGGTACGGAACGGTCAAAGCCGATGTTGTAGAGGGTTGAAATAATGCCTACATTACCGTCAATAGGGAAGCCCGCATGCCTCCACTGGCTCTCTACCTGTTTCATATAAAGCCCTGCATAGAGATAACTCCAGTAATGGTCATACTGGTCGGTCATGCGGGCAAAACGGGACGTTTTCACGTCGTCCGTGCCTTCTTGAAAATTGAGCACGTCTTCATACGCAGGCCCAAGATAAAACGGCGAGGAAGAGTTTTTCAGGTGTTCTTCAACAGGGATAGCCGTTTCTTCTTTCATTCCCATCACCCCCCATGAAAATTGTGTTTGCGGGCCCAAAATTTTAAGCGGATAGAAAAACTGTTTGAACGCTTCGCGTTCTGTGAAAAAAAGCCGGAGTTGTTCGGAGACCAAATTTGCAATGATAAGTCTTGCCGGCACACCCGCATCTCTCGCGGCGCGTTTAATAACTTCCTCATCGCGGCGTATTGCTTCTTCGAGCACCCGCCACTCATTACTTATTTTCCAATCACCGTTTGACGGCGAGAGCACACCAACGGAACTGCCAAGAAACGCTTCGCGCTGGGTGTCTACAATGCCGGGTTCGTTGGTGAATCCAAAACGCACCGCGCCATATCCTGCAACCAAGAAGAAACCAATGGCCGCAAATAGGTACACAACAACAGTAAAGAACTGTTTAAGCATTTTCCGAGTATGAAGGGTCGCTTACCCACGTGCAAATCTGTTGATAACTACTCGCCGTACAAGGTCTTTGACAGTGCGTCAACACGTGCCGCGAGCAGGGGGTGAGTCTTCAGTTCGGGGTCTTTGGCGATTATATCTTTGGCGGCGCCTCTGGCTGCCTCCACCATTTTCAAGTTTTTGATGGCCTCCATGGCCACGTCGGAGATGCCCCACTGGCGTTTACCATAGAGCTCTCCGGAACCGCGCAGCAGGAGGTCTTGCTCGGCAAGCTCAAAGCCGTTTTTTGCAGTGGTGAGCGCCTTGAGACGTCCGACAGTGCCTTCCGTCCGACTTTCCGATTGCAGAAAGCAGTATGCCTGATGGGTTGAGCGGATGACACGGCCGCGAAGTTGATGGAGCTGGGCGAGGCCGAAACGCTCTGCGCCTTCAATCAAAATCACCGTCGCATTTGGGACATTGACACCAACTTCAACGACGGAGGTCGCAACCAGTACTTGCGTTTCATTCTCTTTAAACTTTCGCATCGCCTCTTCTTTGTCAGCAGGGGTCATTTTGCTGTGAAGGAGGCCAACGCAGTAATCCTTAAACTCACCTTTTTGGAGTTTTGTACACTCTGTTTTTGCAGACTTTGCCTGGAGCGCGAATTCTTTTGCAGGATCCGGTTCGTCAATACGCGGGCAAATAACATAAGCTTGTCGTCCTGCAGAAAGTTCCTCATGAATCTTTGCGTACGCTTTTCCGCGCGTGTCATCAGTCACCACTTCAGTAATCACGGGCTTACGTCCCGACGGCATTTGATCAAGCACCGTTACATCAAGGTCTCCGTATATGGTGAGTGCGAGTGTGCGGGGGATAGGGGTAGCAGTCATAGAGAGGAGATGCGGTTCTTTGCTGTCTTTTCGTGCAAGACGGTGACGCTGCACTTTCCCAAAGCGATGTTGTTCGTCAATAATGGCAAACGCAAGATCGCGAAACACGACGCCTTTTTGGATGAGTGCGTGCGTGCCAATGACAAGCGGTATTTCTCCATTTGCAACCCATTTACAAAGCTGGGAGCGCGAAATGCGAGTGGCAACTTCTCCGCGTACTTTAGAAGGGAATTTGTAACATTCTTTGCCGGTTATAAGTCCAACGGACATTGAGTGTTTTTTGAAAAATTCAACGAACGAAGCGAAGTGTTGTTTGGCGAGGATTTCGGTGGGGCACATATACGCCACTTGGAGGTGGCGGGAGGCACCACCAGCTTCGCGCGCATGTGCGAGGGCATACGCTGTTGCGGCGGCCACCGCCGTCTTTCCGCTTCCGACATCTCCTTCAAGGAGGCGCATCATCGGATGAGATTTTGAAAAATCATTAAGGATAGTATTGACGGCATCTGTTTGTGCCTTTGTTGGCTCAAAGGGGAAATCTTTGATGAAATCTTCTACCACGCCTCGGTCTACCACGAGTGCAGGTGCATCCTTCCGCGCACTTTCCGCGCGCGCTTTTTGGACGGCGAGCTGGATGGCAAACACTTCTTCAAATGCGAAGCGTTTTCGCGCCGCATGAGCATCCGCCTCCTTCTTTGGGGTATGCATCCAGACGAGTGCGGTTGAAACTTTCGGCAATGAGTAGTCGGTGCGCAGTTTTTCCGGAACTAGGTCGCCAACTGTTTCGTGCACACCGGTTTTCATCACGCGCTCAAGGGCATGCCGGAGCCAGAGCGAGGAAATGCCTTTTGTTTCTGGATACACGGCAAACAGCACTGGTGTATCTCCGCCAAATAACGATTCGTGCGACGAGGTAGGTAACACCTCGGCTCTCTCTACCGCCGGGTTAGTGATATAGATTTTCCCGGGTGTACCTGCAACTTTGCCGGTGACTTTCACGAGTCCCATACCTTCCGTCATCTTTGCCATATATGGTTGGCGAAACCACATGATTTTCACGCGCCCCGAACCATCTTCCAGATATGCTTCGGCACTTGGAGTGCGACTCTTCCAGGTACGCCTCGCTTTAGCACCTTTCAAGGTGCCGTACAGCGTGACGGTTTCTCCAGGAACAAGTGCGCCCACCGAGCGCACTTGATCGGTGGATTCGTAGCGGAAGGGGAAGTGGTAGAGGAGATCGCGGATGGTGCGGATGCCAAGGCGGGTAAGGGCGGCCTTTTGCTCAGGCTTTAAATACTTGAAATGGAGGGCGATTAGGTCGTGTGGCTTCACGATACGAGTATACGCTTTTCGAATCCTGGGCGGTCAGCATTGATATACTTCTGGCATGGCAAGTCAGGAACCTCGTCCTAATCTGAATCAGAGTAAAGAGTACCTGGATAAGGTACAGAGTCTTATTACAGCAAAAGGAGAACTCGGAGAAATACATTTCGAATACTTAACTGACGTGCTTCAAGCGCTTGGGGTCGATGTCGACTTGTTTGGTTATATAACTGCTGAAGAAGTTCCAGCAATAGTAAAAGACCTAATCGAACAAGGATTTGAAAAGATAAGCAGCACTGAACTCCCGGAAGAGATAAAAAAGAAAGTTATCCGCCTGTGGGACCATCTGGCAGAAAGTGACCCGGTTCAGGAAGCAGACCTCATCTTCGTGTTCGGTGGAATCAGCATAAACGCGGTCATGGAAGCGGTACGTCTAAAGAATGAAGGATATGCTCCGAAAATACTCTTCAGCGGAAAGCACGGGTCCTACATGAAAGGCGTCCAGGGTTTAAGTGAAGCTGAAAAGTACGCAAATCTCGCAAAAGACAACGGAGTACCAGAGTCAAACATCTTGCTTGAGAAGGAATCGACCAATACTCCAGAAAATATTGTGAACTCCGCGAAGCTTCTTCACGCCGAAAATCTGTTGCCTAAAAAGATTATTGCAGTTAGCTTACCGTACCACATGAAGCGCGCCGCTCTTACAATGCTGGCTGGGTTTGATTGGGATTTTGAGCTTATACGGCACCCAGGCCCCTCTGCAAAATACTCTCGCGATACGTTCTACAAGGATAAAAGCGGCTGGTCGTATGTATGCTTTGAGTACATCAAGCTATATATGGCCAGGAAGATGGGGCACTTCTAGAAAAGTTCCAACAGTCTCCCAGACAGCCAGCATGGTCGCCCCATCAGCATCCGCTCGTCGTACGCTATAGTGAACACTATGAGACTCGCTGTACTTCTCCTCCTCATTCTTCCTAACGTTGCGTTTGCGGCGTTCTCTACAACCGTGACTAAGGAAGACGTGCAAACGAAATATCTGTGGGCTGGGCAAGGAGGAGACAAGGTACACATACTCATCATGCCCGGCCACGAACCTTTCTATGGCGGCGCAGAACACGCAGGACTACGAGAACGCGACATTGTGGTAGATATTTCAAACAAGCTTGCGACACATCTTCGTGCCAACCCAAACTATGAGGTGACCATTGCGCGTGACCAACTCAATTGGAGTGCGGAGCTTCAAGAGTATTTTGAAGAAGAGTGGGAGGAGATTAAAGACTTTGTGGAGGATAGTAAACGCGTTATGAAGCGAATGATACGTAAGGGAGATATTGAAGACAGAGATTTTGAAGTAGAACACAATTCAGCCGCAACTGATGTCGCACTTCGTTTGTACGGCATAAACAAGTGGGCAAGCGAGGAAGGATACGACATCGTTATCCACCCTCACTTAAACGACAACATGGGCGCAGAGTTTCAATCAGGCTTTGCAGTGTATGTGCCTGACGCGCAGTTTGGAAATGGGCAGGCAGGACACGCTCTTGGAGAAGCGATTGCGTTTGAACTAAATGATATGAATGCAAGCTCCACACTTCCCATAGAAAACTATGCGATTGTTGAAGACCAGGATTTGATTGCGCTTGGCGCGTATAACACGGCAGATTTCCCAGTAGTGCTTGTGGAGTACGCATATATCTATGAGTCAAAAATAGCGAATGCTGGTGCGCGTGACGCAGTACTCTCTGACATGGCCTATCAAACGTATCGCGGTATTCAGAACTTCGTTGGAGCTCCAGTAGCAGGCGACAACACACTTGCACTTCCGTACGCATGGACGCAGGCACCCCTTCTTGAGGGAGAATCAAGTCCGCAAGTGTACGCGCTTCAAGTTGCACTCCATTCGCTTGGACTCTATCCTCTTGGCGGCCAGCTTCTTATTGGGTGCCCCGTCTCAGGCTATATGGGCCCCTGCACCAGAAGTGCACTCAAAGTATTTCAAGCATCTAAAGGGCTTGAACAGACCGGAACTATAGGACCACGCACAAAAGCGGCGTTAGTTGGGGCAGGGTTCTAAGCTCCGGCTCTGCTATTATTCCTTCCTATGACCGATGTCGGGAAAGAGGCGCTTGCACTCCATAAGGAGAAGGGCGGGAAGATAGAAACGAAAGAAAATTTTTGGGTTTGCCCGCGCGAGTCCGCGAGCGCGGCCGAGGCGCGAAGCGCCGAGGCAACATCTTTCAATTTCGCTGAAAAGAAAAGGTTCCTGACACCTTATTCCTCTTATTTTTGAGGATAAGAACATTCACGCGGCAATGAAATCCTATTTTGATATTTTGTGGAAAATCGGAACACCTTAGTTTCCGATCCCCCTCGGATTTTTGAATTTCAGAATTCGGATTTCACCCCCCAAATTCAGAAATACAGCCCGCGTAGCGGGCGTTGCGAGCGCCGAGGCTCTCGCGAGGCGCGAGAGGGCTTCTAGGGCTGATTCTCAAAAAAAGCTCGAGCAAGGGTTATAATTTCACCGCAAATCTCGATTTGCGGTGTTTGTTGGACAAAGTTCTAAACTATTTCGAGCAAAATCCAAATGATTGAAAATACTAATGCGGATGAGGCAAGGCGAAACTATTTGTCTGGGGGAATGGATTCGCCTTGCCTCGGCTGATTTCCCGCCCGCAGGAGGGGTCTGGGGAGGAATGCGGGCGGGTTCCCGTGCCTTTCCGAAATTCAAAAACTTTTTCGGCGCCAAATCATCTTCCCAACTCCTCCAATAACTTCTTAACATTCACTCTAATATATCTATTAAGATTTTCCATTCCGATATCAAAATTGTCGGCTTCAACAATGGAAAGAATTTTCTCAAGTTTTTCCTTTAGCTGTACTTTATCAACTTCTTTTTCTTTCACTTCGTCTTTACCGCGATTGTATATTTCATATCCCTGCGCTCTTTTTACATCCATAGAAAGCGACCTAACCATATTCACAACTTCTGTTTCCATTGTTGAAGTCAAAAGATTTCCTACGACTTCACGAACATCTAAACCAGAAGCTAGAAAATTTTCTTTATTGTCCTCGATAATCTTTGAAAGTTCTTCGGTAAAATTTTCTAGCTCAACTTTTTCCAAACCTCTTATTTTTTGAGAAAGCTCGCCGAGCTTTTCTCCAAGTTCTGCGGTTGGAACAACACTCATTAAAATATTTTCTTGTGAAATAGCGACATTTGGCTCGCCGAGTCTTCTCTTTTCCGCTCGTTGTCTCTCCAACTCTTCGGCTTTTTTCAAAATCTCAATTTTCTTTTCAATGTCAAAAGATTTTATCGCTTCAATTAAATCTTCCTTAGATTTTATTTGATCATGGTCAATATTATTTTCTTTGAAAAAAGAAGAAAATTGAGCATCAATTTCTTTTAACTCTTTTTTAGCTTGCTCAATTTTTTCTCTTTTTTCGACAACATCTCCCTCGTCGTAAATTGCAAGCTGTTTTCTGCCAGATTCATACTTTGAAGAATAACCAGTAATTTCTTTTGAGGCTTCATCAACTTCAATGTCAGTATGCGTAGCATAATCGACAGACTTATCTTCTGGTACTTTCATAATGACCATTCGCCCTTTTTCTTCCTCACCAATCTCACTTTCGCTTTTACTTCCTTTCCTCCGTTCTTGTTTCGTTGCCCACTCAAAGGCATAAATTAGATCGCCCGAAACAGTCGCACGGCCTTCCTGCGCTTCAAATCCTTCGTTTTTGATTTTTTCGGCATCCTTCTCGGAACTTGTGCCGTGCGTAATAAATTCGGGCGATTTCATATCAATTTATTTATATCAATCTCAAGGGCTTTCGCAATTTTTTGAATAACCTTTAAGGAGGGATTGCGAACACCACGCTCAATCCCACTTATATACGAACGATGTAAATTGAGGCGCCTAGAAATATCACCTTGCGAAAGCCCTTTTTTAAGGCGTATTTTTCTAACTTTTTTACCAAATTTTTTTGATATATCTTCCATATTTGTTGTCCACACTTGCTTTTATTCTATCTTTTGTCGTAAGATAAGTCTATGGAGAATAATAAGTCCATATACATTATGGATTTTTATTTTGTGGTGCCGAAAAAGTTTTTGAATTTCAAAGAGGCACGGGAACCCGCCCGCATTCCTCCCCAGACCCCTCCTGCGGGCGGGAAATCAGCCGAGGCAGGGCGAATCCATTCCCCCAGACAAATTGTTTCGCCCTGCCGAGTCCATTTTAGTCGTTTGGATTTTGCTCGAAATAGTTTAGAACTTTGTCCAACAAACACCGCAAATCGAGATTTCTCTAGAATTCAACGATTCAGAACGCCCGCCCGCATCGGGCGCAGATTCGGAACTAAATCCTATGGAAGTTTCAAGTTGCGGTGAAATTATATCCTTTGCGCGAACCTTTTTCGAGCGGAAAACGGACTGACCCACCTCGCCGCCCGCCTCCGCTGACGCTCCGGCGGCAACCTCGCAGAAAAATATCCTCCGCTTTCTTGATTTTGCGCGCGCCCGATTTTTTCTTCTAAAAAGGAAGAGGATATTTTTCTGCTCGGTTCCGCCCTCCAAGTATTCGGGCGGTGCGGCGGGGCTTCGCTCGGGCGCGGCGGAATTCCCCCCACACCCCCCTTCCGCCGCGCCCTCGCGTGGACGGACAGAAATTTTTGCGGCGATTACTTTGATTTTAGCATCTCCTTTATTTCCTGAACACACCGCTCCAAATCGTTTTGGAGTTGGTACACCCAAAATCGTTTGACTTGCCATCCGTGCATAATGAGATGCTGATCTCGCTTCAAATCCGAGAGCAAACGACCTCCGTCAATATCGCGATGCCACATCTCGCCGTCAATCTCAATGTCAATCGGGATTTCTGAATCAAAGACGGCGAGGTCAAGACGATATTGATATAACGGATACTGCGAGGTAGTTCTGATACCTTCCCGCGCGAGGGCATCATACAAAACTTCCTCCCACGGCGACTCAAATTTTCCTCCGCTTTTATTTTTGTTTTCCGGCTCCAATTCCTCGACATATTTCACGAATTCTGAAAGGTGCGAGATACCAGTTTGGGCGCAAGCAACCCTGTCGCCGACGATATGTAATTCCGCCCTCGCGCGGGTAATCGCGACATTGAATAGGTTTACCGTATTCCCTAAAAATCCGAGTGAGCGTTGTTGGATTTTACGCGACACAACCGGAGAGAAAATCATTATGTCACGCTCGTCTCCTTGATATTTGTGCGCTGTATCAACTGTAAAATCCAGCTTCCGCAACTGCGCCGCGTCTATTTTTTGCTCTACCAAATCTCTTATTTTGTTCGCTTGCTCTCGGAACGGCGTAACAACGCCTAGCGACACGGAGTAGTCGTCGCCGTGGGCGGAAATTTTGCCAATGATTTCTTCAATCAACGCAACAATCGCTTTCGCCTCGTCCAAATTGTATGCGCTTCCGGCAGATGGCCGGACAACCTCGCCGACGACATCATGCCAAACGAGCGAGTCCGGGTGCCCCGCGCCGCGTAACCGCCGATAATCCGTCCAAACGCTCAATTTCCCACCATAAAACTTTTTATTGGAGAAACCGATAATTTCGGCGCGGCTCCGGTAGTGTTCGAGTAAGTTAACGAATTTTGCGCCAGTTCCTACAACGCTTCGCGCAAGTTCAAAAAGCGAGTTTATGCTGTAGAGAAAGCGTTGGTCGTCGGTGGAGGTTA
>JAKEFE010000007.1 GCA_022616215.1 Candidatus Parcubacteria bacterium
ACGCTTTCAATCGTGGTGTATGACGAAAATGTGCCGGTGTCCGTTAAAGTATTTCCAGTTGGCGGCGGTGCCGTCACGGACGAGCTTGCGCTTGGTTTTCGCGTATCGCTTGAAGATGCGGAACGCATAAAAATGGGACGACTCGGCGGCGACATGTATCCAAAGAAAAAAGTAGATGACATCATTACCGCGCGAGTCCGCGCCATGTTTGATTTGGTAGATAAGCATTTGAAGACTCTCGGGAAGCGAGGAAATCTTCCCGCCGGTATCATTCTTTCTGGTGGTGGTGCCGGGCAGGGAGCGATAAGCGATATTGCAAAAGGCGCGCTTGCGCTTCCCTCCCGCATCGCCGATCTTCGCGTGCCGCCGGAGGCAAAAATTAAAGACGCGACGTGGGCCGTTGCCTACGGTCTTGCATTGTGGGGACTCACCGGCGATACGAACACGCCGCGCAAAAATCCGCTTGCCTCTGCCGGAAAATCGTTGCGTCGTTTTCTCCAGCAATTTCTTCCATAGAAAAGCGAAGACGGTGTTGAAATGGAGGCTCGCACAGCGAGCTTTTAGCCGAGCCCCTAAGAGAGGGCTCGGCGTCTCGGCATGGCCGCTGTGTGCTGACACGGCGCGAGGCGAGCGAGCGTGAGCGCGGTGCCTCGCAGGGGCACCGACGCGTACTTCATTTCAACACCGTCCGAGCGATAGTCAATGTTTGCGTCAACGCCTCCGAAGAGTATGATGAGAGTCGTCCCTTTTACGAAGGATTTATCTTACCTGCTACATGTCTAAGCGCGTCGTACCTGAAGTAGAAACATTTGCTCGTATACGGGTCGTCGGTTGCGGTGGTTCCGGAAGAAATGCCGTCAACCACATGATTAACTCCAAAGTGAAGGGTGTTGAATTTATTGCTATCAATTCCGACGCACAGGATCTCCATCGTTCTCTTGCAAAGCGCAAAATCCACATCGGTAAAAATCTTACACGTGGACTTGGCACTGGCATGAATCCAGAACTCGGCAGGCGCGCTGCAGACGAAACCCGTCAAGAAATCCAAGAAGCGCTTCAAGGTTCTGACATGGTGTTCATTACCTGCGGTATGGGAGGGGGCACCGGCACGGGCGCTGCGCCCGTCGTTGCCAAAATCGCCCGCGAAATCGGAGCCCTCACTGTTGCCGTCGTCACCAAACCGTTCTCGTTTGAAGGTTCTCAACGAAGCGAAATTGCCGAAGCTGGTCTCGTTGATCTCAAAAAAGAAGTAGATGCGTATCTCGTCATCCCGAACGACAAGCTCCTTCAGATAGTGGAGCCGGGCACGAGCGCCAAGAGCGCGTTTGCGCTCTCTGACGAAATCCTTCGTCAGGCGGTAGAAGGCGTCTCTGACATCATCACAACGCCGGGAGAAATTAACACCGACTTTAACGACGTAAAGGCCGTGGTAGAAGGCGCCGGCCCCGCACTTATGGGCATTGGTATTGCCGAAGGTGAAGGCCGTGCAAAAGCCGCCGCCATTGCCGCCATCAATTCTCCGCTTCTTGATGTCTCCATTAACGGCGCGAAAGGCCTTCTCTTCGTGGTTGCTGGCAACGAGGATCTGGGCATCCTTGAAGTGCAGGAAGCGGCAAAAGTCATCGGAGATTCCGTAGACAAAAACGCGAAGATTATCTTCGGCATCATGCGCGACGAAAAACTCAAGAAAGGACAAATCCGTATCATCGTCATCGCAACCGGTTTCCCCGAATCGGCGAGCGCGTCTTCGTCCGCCGTCCGCCCTCTCTTTGCCATGCCGTCAAAAGAACAGGAGGATGCACGCGGAAAGATTTTCAATGACATCGTAAAGCCGAAAGAAGAGCCGTTTGAAGAACCAAAGAAAGAACGCCAAGAACCCATCGTCACCGCGGCTCCCCGAAAAAAAGAAGAAGACTTGAAGCCGGTCGTTGAGGAAGAAGATTCTTTCAGTGGTGTCATCCCGTCGTTCCTGCGGAGACACAAACGTTAACTGATACAAAAACTCCGGATGTTCCGGAGTTTGTGCTATATTTCCTGTATGTTGGATGTGATAATTATCGGCGGAGGACCCGCAGGTGTTGCCGCTGGTGTGTACGCCGCACGCAAATGTTTGAAAACTGTTTTGATTACTGAAGAGTTTGGCGGCCAGTCTGTTGTTTCGGAAGGAGTTGAGAACTGGATTGGCACCATTAAGGTTCACGGCGCAGAGCTTGCGAAGATGTTGAAGGAGCATTTGCTCGCCTACAAGCGCGATATGGTTGAGGTGGTAGAAGGCGAGCGGGTTACCACACTGGAGAAAATAGGTGATGGGTTTAAGGCAGTGACCGGAAACGGAAAGGAGTTTAGCGCGCGGGCAGTGCTTATTGCTTCAGGCGCAGGCCGCCGGAAGCTTTCCGTGCCCGGTGCGGACACGTTTGAACACAAGGGGGTAACGTACTGCGCTTCCTGTGATGGCCCACTGTTTGCCGGACAAGATGTAGCGGTTATTGGCGGAGGGAACGCCGGTTTTGAAACAGCCGCACAGCTTTTGGCCTATGTAAAATCCGTTACCCTCATACACCGACGAAAAGAATTTAAAGCAGATCCAATCACTGTTCAAAAAGTGCTCGCGCATGAAAACATGAAAGCGCTCGCCGGTTTTAATCCGCTTGAAGTCAAAGGAGAAAAATTCGTCACAGGCCTTGTGGTGGAGAATGGTGAGACGAAAGAAAAAATGGAGCTCCCCGTGACTGGCATCTTCGTTGAAATAGGAGTAATGCCTAATACCGATTTTGCAAAAGGTCTCGTGCCGCTCGACGAGGTGGGAAGAATTATCACCGACCCCAAAAACCAGCACACGTTGGTTGAGGGTGTGTGGGCCGCTGGAGACTGTACCGACGAGCTGTATCACCAAAACAACATCGCCGCAGGCGACGCAGTAAAAGCGCTTGAAGACCTTTACCTCTGGCTTAAGACTAAGTGAGACGCTTTGCGAGTTTGTATTCCACTCCTTGCGCCATACAATCACGTGGTCACTTTTCGCTTAGTGTCTATGGGGAGTGCCGGATGATTGAATTCTTTGAATCGCTCTTTGAGGTCTATGACGTACTCTCCCGTGAAGCAGGATACGTTGAACAGTGAGGAGGGGAGACCGGTCGCCGCAAAGAGCCCGGGAAGCGAAAGGAAGTGAAGCGACGTGGCTCCAAAGGCCTGTCGCATTTCTTCCACCGTCTTTCCGTACGCAAAAAGTCCTGTCTGGGCGGGCGTGTCAATTCCGTAGAAATCAGGAAAACGAATGGGTGGAGACGATATGAGTACGTGTACTTCTTTTGCTCCTGCGTCATAGAGCATATCCACGAGCGGCTTTGACGTAGTCCCGCGAACGATGCTGTCGTCAATAACAATAATACGTTTGTCTTTGATGACCTGCGGTATGGGTGTGAGCTTCATTCGTACGCTTTTGTCGCGGAGCTTTTGATCTGGCTGGATGAACGTTCGCTGTATATATCTATTTTTATTCAGACCCATTTCGTACGGAATGCCGGACGCTTGTGAGTAGCCAAGAGCCGCTGGAAGAGACGTTTCGGGAACACCAATGACTACGTCGGCTTCAATGGGATTTTCTTTGGCAAGCATTTTCCCGAAGTTTTTGCGCACTTCATAGACTGATTTTCCAAGAAGCATGCTGTCGTGGCGCGCAAAATACACAAACTCAAACATGTCCAATTTCTGGTTTGCCCTCGCCAATTGTTTGGAAGAAAGGGTGCCATGCTTTATGACGACCATTTCTCCGGGATTCACATCGCGAATGAACTCTGCCGTCACCGGAGCAAATCCGCACGTCTCCGAAGACACCACAAACCCGCCGTTAAGCCGCGCAAGCGAGAGCGGACGAATGCCGTATGCGTCGCGCGCGGCTACGAGCGTCGTGTGGTCCATCGCAAGGATAGAAAAAGCCCCTGTAAACAGGGGGTATGCGGCCGCGAGGGCGTCAGGTAGGGTTTTTCCTTGTCCCATGTACCACATGATGGCTTCAGCCATGAGACGAGAGTCGTTCCATCCCTCTACCTCAATACCCTTCTCGGTCAAAAACTCACGGAGCACGGTTGTTGAGGGGAGATTTCCGTTATGTGCGAATGCAAGCTTGCTCGCAAGGACGAAGGGTTGGCAATGCTCTAGTTCGGATCCTTTTGAGGTTGAGTATCGGTTGTGTCCGATAGCACTATGGCCGACAAGCGACTCAATATCCTCCTCCGTGAAGACTTGGGAGGCGAGCCCCATGCCGCAGTGGCGTTTCATCACGTTCCCGTCTGAAACCGTAATGCCCGAACTTTCCTGCCCACGATGCTGTTGCGCAAAGAGGCCGAAGTAGGTGAGGCGCGCGACATCCATTCCCTTTCCATAGACACCAAACACCGCGCATTTTTCACCAAGACCCTCCATAGTTAGCGGTAGTGTAACACAAACCTCGCGCAAGCTCGCTCTCGGTCTGTGTCGTTTTTTGCCTCTTCCGTCAAGTTTTTTGGGCGGAGGAGGGGAGATTCCTCCTCGCTCCGACTCGGAGTCGCGGCGCTGCGCGCTCTCGCGCCGTTCGAATCTCTGCTCCCGTTCGCAAAGCGAACGGATGCGCCCCTCCTCCGCTTTCGCGGACTCAAGCGGAGGAGGGGAGATTCGAACTCCCGATACCTTGCGGCATGCCGGTTTTCGAAACCGGTCGTTTCAACCACTCACGCACTCCTCCCTTCAAAGCGCTATCCTAGCATTTAGCCACCCGTTAGGAAACGTGGTAAGAATTTTAGCTATGGAGCTTCCGGAGAATCTCAAACGTCTGTACCGGCACTGGCGTTTTCATACGACACGGTCAGTCGGAGAGAACCCGCGTACCGTATTTAAAAGCGCAAAACTGTTCAAAGATATTTCGTGGTTTGTCGGCGAGCGTCTCCATATCTGGGAACAGAAGACTGTAGGAAAAGAACCGCCATATACAAAAGACAAGGTTCTTTCTCACTATCGTTTTTGCAATATTTTCAGAGAGTTTGACCGACAGACCATCGCATTCCACACCCTCCTTAATCCGCTACGCGACAACTTTCCACTCTGGCTCCTCAATATGTTTTACTGCCGGATGGTGGCGAACACCGACACCGTCAAACACGTCGGGTTGTTGTCGTTTGATACAGCCGACAACAAAAAATTCTACACAACGTTGCTGCAATCCCCCCGCCCGCGTTTTGGTACTCCGTATGTGTTTCCGGTAAGCGTCATTCAGAGAAGCACAACACCAACGCGGGAGCTTTTCATCGCACACCACCTCCCCAGCATCATGAAAACGGTCGCCAAAGACATTCAGGGCTGGAACAAAAAAAATATTTATGATGGGGTGAAAACTATTACGCCGATATTCGGATTTAACCTTAACTTTCTCTGGACCGAAGTGCTTATTGATGTTGCCTATCAGTTTCCAGAATTCATAGATTTGTTCGCGCGTTTTCCTGTTGGCCCCGGCTCTCTTCCGACCATGGAAAGAATTAATGCAAAGAAAGACCCGACGCTCCTTGTAGAAGATTTGGCGCGTATAGAACTTGAAACCGGACTGACGTACAACAAAAAACCGGTCCGGCTCTCCGCAGAAAACTGGGAAGGCATCGGCTGCGAATTTCGCAAATACACCAACCTCAAAGCAGGCAAAGGCCGTAGGAGAATTTTCGGCGCATCACAGAGCTGATTTTTATAGCGAATATGGTATGGTTTTCCCTGACAGTCCTTCTGTCAGCAGAAGGCCCTATCGTCTAACGGCTAGGACAGCGCCCTTTCACGGCGTAAATCGGGGTTCGATTCCCCGTAGGGTCACCACAGGAGACAAGGTGCCGATTTGCGAGGGCCGAAAACGGTTCGGCTAGCGTAATTGCTAGCTCTTTTCCGTGCGTACAGAAAATACCTCATAGATACATGCTATCACCACAAGGATTTTTGATATAATGGATTTATGCTCACCTTTTGGGATTTTTACGAAATTCGTTCAAACGGCGTTGCTCTCCACGGCATCAAACTACGGGGCAGAATCCGCAAATTTACGATAGAAAACGAAATATCGTGCCTGATGGAAAATGCATCAGACGAAGAAAACGTCGTTCGCTTTGCGTTGCAAACAAACTCAAATCCAAAGCCAGTTATTGATTTCGTAAAGAGTTTGATGCCGGAGGCAGAAATAACCGAATCTCTAAAAAATATTCCGAACCCAGTCCTTTCTAAAATCAAAGTCAACGACCCAACCCGATACGATATCTAGTTCCTTCTGCATTGCGTTTTACGGGGAGCCAATCCCGCCATTTTAGGTGGGAGGTCCCTACATCAAACAGTACTTCTCTTTCATACTCTTTATCAAGCCCCGTGTAGTGATCTTTCTTTTTACACTCGTTTCCTAAAAGTATGAGGAGCTTGCCCTTTGCCATTGGATCAAGCCGGCCTGCGTAGCAGGCCGGGGTGTCTTGGTATTTAGGATTCTCCTTCCTCCACTTTGAGAGGGCCGCGAACGGCGTTTCCCCTACCTCTTTCCATAGCATTATTTTTCGTTTCATTCGCATTGAATCCTACCTGCAAATGCGCTATCCTGCGAGAAATTGCGCGCTTAGCTCAGTTGGTTAGAGCGACCGCTTGACGTGCGGTAGGTCGGGGATTCGAATTCCTCAGCGCGCACCAGGTATGAACGACACCTTTAGACCCTTCTTTTTCCCAGTCACACTTTCCATACTCCTCTTGGTGGGTGTCTTTTGGTGGGGCGGGTGGACTGCGTTCTTGCTTGCGCTCCTGCTTACCGTGCTTGAGGTTACACTCTCATTTGATAACGCGGTGGTGAATGCGCGCGTACTCGCGCGCATGAATGAGAAGTGGCAACAGCGTTTCCTTACCTGGGGCATTTTGTTTGCGGTCTTTTTCACCCGTTTTGTGCTTCCTATATTTATCGTTGCAATAAGTGTGGGTATGGGTCCGTGGGCGGTTGCACAGCTTGCGTTTTTTGATGCCAAACACTATGGCGAACTTCTGGAAGGCGCGCACTACGCTATTTCCTCCTTCGGAGGCGCATTCCTTCTCATGGTGTCCCTCAAATATTTCTTTGACGCACGAAAAGACATTCACTGGATACACGTCATTGAGCATCAGCTTTCTCGCTTCGGCCGCATTGAAGCGATAGAAATTGGTCTTGCGCTTTCGCTCCTTGCGGTGCTGGCCTTTTCCCTACCTCTCCATGCGGCAACAATTCTCTTCTCCGGTGTGATCGGCATTATTATTTTTATAGCAATGCAAGGCGTCGCCAATTCTTTCACCCTTTCCACCGGCAAAGCGGTAGCCGCCGGAAGCGCCGCTCTTTTCGTTTATTTGAACATTCTAGATGCAGCGTTCTCACTTGACGGTGTGGTCGGCGCTTTTGCTATCACGAGCCAGCTCCCCGTCATTATTGTCGGTCTAGGCATCGGAGCATATTTTGTGCGTACGCTCACGGTGTGTCTCGTTCGTCAGAAAACACTGGAGTCGCTTGTGTACCTTGAGCACGGTGCGCACTGGGCGATACTCGGACTTGCCGCCGCGATGTTCGCCAATCTTTTTTATCAAGTGCCAGAGGTAATAACGGGCCTCGTGGGTCTTGTGTTTGTCGGCGCAGCATACTGGTCGTCTCTTAAAGAGCGACAGAAGGCCGAAGCGGTACACTAACAGATATGGAAAAAACCGTAGTTTTTTACCACGGAGATGCCTGTCCTGACGGGTTTGGCGCGGCATACGCCGCGTGGAAAAAGTTCGGAGAGTCTGCCGAATACCATCCGCTTAGCCGTGGAGAAGAGCCGCCCGTAGAACTCGCCCGCGGCAGAGAAGTGTATATGCTTGATTTCACCTACCCAAAAGAAATCATGGCGCAGTTTGTTGGAGCGGCGAAACGAATGGTTGCCCTTGATCACCACGAAGGAATACGGGAAGCAACCGAGAGCGTGCCGGAACACGTTTTTGATAACAATCGCTCTGGCGCAGGTATCGCGTGGGATTATTTCCACCCGGGCATGCCGCGCCCCGCACTCATAAACCATGTAGAAGACGACGACATTTTCCGCTTTGCGCTTCCTGACACGGAAGCGGTTATCACCTATCTTCAAACGGAACCATTTGATTTTGAAGTGTGGGACAACCTGTGCAGGAAGATTGACGACCCGAAGGAAAAAGAACAGCTCCTCACCAAAGCGCGCGCCTACCGTGAATATTTTGAATACCTTGCAAGGATATCAGTGGAGAGAGCACATCTAATTTCGTTTGAAGGA
>JAKEFE010000008.1 GCA_022616215.1 Candidatus Parcubacteria bacterium
CGCGAGGTTTTAGAAGAAACAGGGCTGAAAGTTATAAAAATCACGCCGGACATAAAAACTAAAGTCCATTCTCCGCGCGATGACGGCGCGTTTGCGTTCGTTCCTTTTTGCGCCCAACAACAAATAAAAGGCGGTAAGCCGTGGGTGGGTTTCGTCTTTCTCTGTGAAGTTGAGGATACCGAACCGGTGGCGCAAAAAGAAGAAACAAAGGACATTCGTTGGATAACTATTTCTGAACTGCGTGATATTTTTGAGAAAACCCCCGAACAGATTTTTACACTTCAACTCGGCGTGATTGATTTTTATCTGAACTATCAAAACTCATAGGGAGCCAGCCCCGCCGTTTTGAGGAACATTATAAAACGGCGGGATTGGCCCCCCTAATACAAACAAAAAAGAACCGGCTTACATCGGTTCTTTTTTGTCGAACACAACAGAGAAGCTATTGCGCCGATGTGCTGAACGAAGCTTTGAGTTCAACTGTTGCGGCGTTCAAAGACGTTTTGAACGTCGCAAACGCGGTATCTATAGCCGCCTTTCTCGTCGCGCGAAGCTCTGTGAGCGCGCTCTGTACGGAACCCTGCTTGGATGTACGCGTCGCCTTCAGGGAGTCTTGCGCGGCTTTGATATCCGCAGAGAAGTCGGCGCGCACCGTCGCGGCGGTAGTGCCCGACGCGCAGCTTGATTTCGCTTTCGCGATTGCCGCGTCAACGGCAGACCGGAAAGTCGTGATCGCACTGTCAGCGTCCGTTTCGGTTGAAGTGCGCAGGTTCGCGACACCGGTTTCAAAGGCGCTTATCGCGGAATCCACCGCCGTCTTGCGTGTCGCGACCGCTGCTTCAACGTCTACCTTGAACTCTGCGACCGCTGCTTTTTGAGCGTCCGTTGTCGCACGTGCTTCAAGCGCGGCGTATCGCTCGGCGCGGTTGTCGTCATGCGTATCGCGGTTCGTTGCCAACTTGGTAAGCCACGAATCAACACGCGTGGTGAAGTTCGCCTGCCGCGTGGCTCGGCGGGAATCGAAACTACCTTCCCGCGTCTCGATGCGGCTGTCAATGTTCGCGGTGATTTGGTCAATGCGCGAACAGAACAGTCCGGCTTGCGCCTGTCCTTGTGTTTGCGCAAATGCGGCCGGTGCGACACCAAGCAGCATCGCGAGTGCAAGTACGCCTGCCCCAACTTTCGTCGCGAGTATGTTAGTAGTCATAGGTGTCTGAATCAAAACCTGATAATTCGGATTGCGCGAACATATCGGCGCTCACGCCGTCGTCGGCATAGGCCATCTGGTCGCTCGCGGCGTCCGCCGAGAATCCGGCGAGAACATCGTCCACGCTTGCGTTTGCGGCGACTTTCGACGGAGTGGTTTTGGTTGGGGTTTCGGCGATGTGTCCGCCCTTGCCAGAGAAGAATACCGTGCCGCCCACGACGACAAGGCCGAGGACCAAGACCGGAAGGATAATTTTGTAATTCATGCTTAAAAATAACGAATTGATAACAAAGGGGCTTTCGACGGACCCCCCTACTTGAGGTAAACGAGCGCCCAGAGGTTTTGTTATGGGTTCGGGAATGGCAGACGCCGCGCGCGCAAGTAGTTGCCGCGTTTCCTCGACTTCCTCTATCGCCGCGCGGTGGTCCGGGAACTTCCGCACAAGCGCGTCAACGGACACCCCCTCATCAAGGGCTTTCATGATTTCCGCTACGGTGTCTGGATGTATGTTGTTCATATACGTTTTTACTTTTTGCTCTGCAATACGCGCCGGAGCGAAGAGAGTGCACGGAATTCCATTTGTCGCACCGTATTCTCGTTTTTCCCCATTTCTGCCGCGACTTCTCTGGTTGAAAGCCCGGAGAAATACTTGAGCGATAGGACTTCTCGCTGTTCTTCCGTGAGCATCTGGAGCGCTTTGAGGACTGAAGTGAACTCGGAGGCGGTATGTGCTTGTTCCAACGGCCCTGGCGCGTCATCGGGAATATCCATTCCCCCCATTTCGTTTTCCGTGTCATTCGCGGCGGTCATGTGTGAAAACGGAATGGGTCGCTTGCGCTTCCAAAAATCTTTTACGCCGTTTCTGACCGCGGAGAATAAATACGCTTTAGTAATCGTGGTGCTAGAATTCTGTTTTGAAGCCAGGCGCATGAATACATTTTGAACGATATCGCTTGCTTCGTCCACGTTTCCCGTAAGTCCGACCGCAAAGCGATGGAGGGCGCGAGCATACTCCGTGTAAAGTTTTTCTAAGGGAGTTTCCACGTCCCTAGTATATAAGACGATTGAATCGCGTGATAGTTATGGTTGTGTCGCCTTTTGAAAACTCCACAAGGGGCAACAAAGGCAAGGCGAAGCCAAGCCATTGAAGCCTCTTGCTCCGTAATCAAAAGGCAACCCGAGGAGCAAAATGCAATGTGGATGCGCCAAAGGCGCAACAAAATAGATATGTGCTTGCCCCCCACCAAGGAAAGCCAGTGCGAAAACAACTTTGTTCCTCACCTAAAAAACTTCACTGTCGCCGTTCCATCTGGATTCGCTTCATAACCTCGGCGTAATACTTATCAAAATCTTCCTGGTGAGCTGACCTATCGCCCGGTTGTGCCTGAGCAAGGGCCGCACTCGCTGCTGCAAAGCCCTTCAGGAGCTGTACATCAGGCATCCGGTGAACCTCAATTTCAACCTTGGGTTCATAACTTGTTGGTTTTGATTCCTGTATTTCTGACATAGGTACTATGTTATGTGAGCAATGCATCCACGACTGCTTTCACGTCTCCACCGTCGGCCTTACCCTTCAACTCCTTCATCACTGCGCCGGTAAGCTGCCCGGCTTTTGATGTATCCGTCACCCCCATCTCCGCCATCTTTGCTTTCACTACTTTCTCAACATCCTCGCGAGACATCTGCGCAGGGAGAAATGCCTCAATGATGGCAAGCTCTTCTTTTTCAGGAACCGCAAGCTCATTTCTACCTGCCGCTTCAAACTGTTGGATGGAATCTTTTCTTTGGTTTGCGGCGCGTTTGAGAACCGCAAGGGCCTCGTCATCAGTGAGAAACTCGTCGGGTTTGCGTTTTTTCGCGACCACTTCGTTTGTCATGGCGGCAGTAAGTGAGCGAAGCGTGCGTAGGCGCGGTTCATCCTTTGCTTTGAGTGCGTCCAGAATACCAGTTTTTATATTTTCATGAATCATGCCGAAATCCTATCACAATCGGGTATACTTTTCTTTATGTACCCCGTTAGAAATAGGGCGCGAATCGCAAATATACGTCAGAATGATCATTAAAACTACACATAACAGCGAGCGTTCACAAAGGCTCACGCACAGCTCGTCGTCCTCAATTTCTAACGGGGTGAATGTTCGTTCGTGGCACGCCTTGTCTCCCGATGAGGTCGTCAAGATATTCGGGAGCGATGGAGAACGCGGACTCACCGAGAGTGAGGCCGCGTCCCGCCTTACACAAGGCAAAAACCGTCTGCCGCCTCCTCGGCGAGAAAGTGTATTTTCGCGCATTTTCCGCCAACTCAAAAGTCCGATAGCAATCGTGCTTCTTCTGGCGGCGTTTGCGACGATATTTATTTCACACTACACGGATGCCGTCGTCATCGCACTTGCGCTCCTCGTCAATGTTGCTATCGGGGTATTTCAAGAGGGAAGAGCAGGGAAAGCATTTGCGGCCATCGCCGCACGAGAGGCATCGACGGCACTAGTGGTTCGGGACGGTACGCGTCACGAAAGTCCTACAGACAATCTTGTTCCCGGAGATATCATCATGTTGTCCTCCGGCGCGCGCATCGGCGCCGATGTGCGCCTCACCGAAACGCATGAGCTTACCGTGGAAGAATCGCCTCTTTCCGGGGAATGGCTTCCTGTTGAAAAAACATTGGAACAGGTGGCGGAAGATGCGCCGCTCGTGGAGCGCACCTCCATGGCGTATTCAGGCACGCTTGTCATTTCCGGCGGCGGAAAAGGCGTTGTGGTGGCAACGGGAATACACACGGAAATAGGTTCCATCGCGCGCGAGCTTCTGAAGTCTCGCCACACCGAAACGCCGCTCCAGCGCGACATCAAATCAATCGCACGCGTCCTGCTCATCATCGTTGCTGTCGTCATTGTGTTTATTGGGGCTCTCGCTCTGTATCAGGGCATGACCGTGGGCGATACGCTTCTTATTGCCATTTCTTTGGCCGTCGCTTCCATTCCGGAAGGACTTCCGGCAGCCGTAACCGTGGTGCTTGCCCTTGGTATGGAACGCATTTTAAAAAGCGGAGGTCTTGTGCGAAATCTCCCCGCCGCAGAAACGCTGGGGGCGACGAGCATCATTTTGACGGACAAGACCGGTACGCTCACCGAAGGCAGAATGAAAGCCGTCGGTTTTGTAACACTGAAGGGAACGACGGAAGAGGCGGACGGCCCCATCGCGCGCGAAATACTTCGCGGCGCAGTACTAGCCTCCGACGGCTATTTGGAGGAAAAGAAAAATGCGGCGGAAGAAATTGTGGCGCACGGACGGCCCATGGAGCAGGCCATTGTGCTTGCCGGGCTTGAAGCAGGATTTACAGAGGGGTTGCGTCAAACCTGCCCGCGCGTTGACGAACTGCATTTCACGTCCACGCGCGGGTTTGGAGGCATGCTTGTGCGGGAAGACCACAAACGCATTGCGTACGTGACCGGTATACCTGAACTGTTTCTTGAAAACGCCACAACGGAAATGGGAGCGCGCGGCAGGGAGCGCGCGTTCTCAAAAGAGCACGCGCACTACTACCACGACGCGCTCACGCGAGCGGCACGGGAAGGGAAGCGGGTCTTGGCCGTCGGGCGTATTGAAGCGCATGCAGATATGTTTCCACCGGAAGCAGAGCTTCCGAAATTTCTTTCTCGCCTTGAGCTTTTAGGTTTCATCATCTTTTCTGATGTTATCCGCGAAGACGCACGCGCGTCCGTTCAAGAAATGCAAAGCGCGGGCGCGCGCATCATCATGCTCACGGGAGACAATCCGGAAACCGCGCTTTGGTTTGCGCGCGAGACCGGCATTGCGGACAAAAATGGAAGAGTCTTTGTCGGTAACGATATTCATGACCTCTCTGATGAGGAACTGGTGCGGCTCCTTCGGGAGCATTCGGTGTTTGCACGCGTAGTGCCCACCGACAAGCTCCGTATCGCACGCGTCTTGATTGATGCGGGAGAAATAATCGCCATGACCGGAGACGGCGTAAACGATGCGCCCGCGCTTGAGCAGGCGACGATAGGGGTGGCGCTTGGAAGCGGAACAGATGTTGCCAAGGAAGCGTCCGATTTGGTGCTCCTCAATAACAGCTTCTCCGTGATGACGCATGCCATACGAGAAGGCAGGCGGCTTCGCGACAACGTGAAAAAAATATTCGGGTACATGCTCTCCACAAACTTTAGTGAAATTTTTATCATTACTTCCTCGCTCATTGTGGGACTCCCCATTCCGCTTCTCCCGACACAAATTCTATGGGCAAACCTGATAGAAGGAGGACCGATGAATGTCGCGCTTGCTTTTGAGCCGCTGTATCCGACGGCGATGAAACGCTCACCAAAACACCCTGACATTGCAAAAATTCTCTCGCGTTCAACTATACGGCTCATCATTTCCGTCGGTATTTTGACCGGGCTCATGCTGGTCGCGCTTCATTTCTATCTGTACGCGATTGCGGTTCCGGAAGACGAGCTTCGTACCATCATGTTCGGCGCGCTTTCCGCAAGCTCGGTGGCCGGAGCGCTCGCACTCAAGTCCTTTGGGACACCACTTTGGAAGCTCAACATTTTCTCAAACAAGATACTGCTTTTTTCACTTCTCGGAAGCGTGGCGATGCTTATGGTCGCGCTGTTTGTGCCGGCGGCCCAAGCTATCGTGCATACCGTGCCCGTGTCGGTGTTTGACATCTTCATCATGCTTGGTGCCGGTGTCATAAACCTCGGGCTCATAGAATTATCCAAGGAACTGTTCTTCATAGGACCGGAAAGGAGGGCGGCACGCGCAGGAATAGCCATCACGGTATAATCAAGGCATGGACATTCTCACCGTCGCGCTCATCGTGCTTGGCCTTCTCTTTCTGCAGGGAATAGGGCTGTATTTCATTTTCCGGCGCCGCGAGGCGGTGCCGGAGGCAGGGTCTGACGGCCTTCTGATGCTTCAAAAACAGCTAGAAACACTTGAACGCTCGCTTGATTCTCGCATGAGCGAATCGTCGCGCCAAATGCACGAAACCGTGCGCGCCCAGCTTGGAGAAAGCTCTCGACTCATCAAAGAAATAACACAGGAGATAACGTCGGTAAAAGAAATAGGTCGCGAAACAGGAAAATTTGCCGAACAACTAAAGTCCCTCCAAGACATTTTAAAAAACCCCAAACAGCGCGGGGTGCTTGGCGAATATTATCTTGAAACGGTTTTGAAAAATGTGCTCCCGCCCGGCATGTATCAAATGCAGTATCCGTTTCAAAACGGTGAGATTGTGGATGCCGTAGTGTATGTAAACGAAAAAATAGTGCCGATTGACTCAAAGTTTTCTCTTGAAAATTACAATCGCCTCATTTCCGCTCCGGAGGCAGAAAAACCTGCGCTTGAAAAAGCATTTGTGAACGACCTCAAGATGCGTATCACAGAGACGGCAAAATACATTCGACCCACAGAAGGAACGATGGATTTTGCGTTCATGTTCATACCGAGCGAAGGCATTTATTACGACTTGCTTGTCAATCAAGTGGGTGGCGGGGTTAAAACGCCCTCCGGGCGTTCGCCCAACTCGTCGCAAGGCGACGAGTTTAGGGGAGAAGAAAATCTCATACAACGCGCGGCCTCCAAATACAAAGTCATTATCGTTTCTCCTACATCCTTCCTCGCCTATCTCCAGACGGTGTTGCAGGGCTTGAAGGCGCTCCAAATTGAGCAGAAGGCGCAGGAAATCCAAAAACGAGTGGGAGAACTTGGCAAACACATCGGAAGCTATGAAGAATACTACCGAAAACTTGGCACGGCGCTTTCTACCGCAATCTCACACTACAACAGCGGTTACAAAGAGCTCGGAAAAATTGACAAAGACGTCTACCGCATCGCAGGATCAAAAGCGGACATTGAGGCAACCCTCCTTGAAAAGCCCCAAACCGAGGAGGTTTAAATGAGCGACCTCGTAGGTCGCTCATTTATAGAGAAAGCCGCCTAGCTTGCCCGGAACGCTCTTTTGCGGTAGTATCGCCCCATCATGGAATTGGCAGTTATAAAGACGGGCGGGAAGCAGTATGTCGTTTCAAAAGGCGACCTCATTACTATTGAGAAGCTTGGTGCTCGCTCCAAAACCCAGAATCTTAAGAAAGGTGACAAACTCACCTTTGATGAAGTCCTCATGACGGATGACGGCTCCACGGTCAACCTTGGTGTTCCGACGGTGAAAGGAGCAAAAGTCTCCGGCACCGTCCACTCCGTAGGCCGTGCAAAGAAGATTGATGTGGTGAAATACAAAGCCAAGAGCCGCTACCTGAAGCGCCGTGGTCACCGCCAGCCGTTTGTCAAAGTGAAGATAGACTCTGTCCTGTAAGAGGTTTGGAAATGAGCGACCTACGAGGTCGCTCATTTTCAGTCAAATCAGGTCTCTTTTCTGTTTTGGAGGGCGCCGGAGAGGGTCTCTGCATCCGAATATTCAAGCTCGCTTCCGGTGGCAAGCCCTCGGCCAAGCACGGAAAGGGTTATATGGTCGCGATATGGCAGGAGCTTCTCTTTTAAGTGGTCTGTTGTTATTTCTCCTTCGGATGTTGCGGAGAGTGCAAGAATAATTTCTTTCAAAACATTTTTCCGCTTCTCAACGGCGCGCAGGAGTTCTTTTTCGCGAATGGTTCCCTTACCGGAGAGGGTGAGCACACCGCCGAGCACAAAATAACGACCTTTGTAGGTTCCTGCGCGTTCAAGTGCAAGGAGATCCTGATCTTTTTCAACAATGAGCAATATGGAATCATCGCGAGATGCGTCCGAACAATAGTTGCACACTGGGCCATTGCCGTTTGCATAGCGGTAACATTCAGGGCACTGGCGCACGTTTTCCGCAAGTCGGGAGACAAGGTCAGAGATGCGCGTGCGTTCTGTGAGCGGAAGTGAGAGCAGGTGGTAGACAAAACGCCGCGCTTGCCGCGGCCCTATGCCGGGGAAACGTTCAAATGCACGCGCAAGATCTTCAACTCTGTCCGACATAGCTAAAACTCTTCAGCGAGCTCACCAAATCCTTTTTTATCAAGCGACTGGAAACTTGTGCGCCTATCTTCAAAGTAAAGCTCCACACGGCCGGTGGGGCCGTTTCTATGCTTTTCAATAAGGATTTCAGCAATGTTCGGGCGATCAGAATCCGGATTCCGCTTATCGTCGCGATGAATGAACATCACCACATCCGCGTCCTGCTCAATGGAGCCGGAGTCGCGCAGGTCGGAGAGACGGGGTTTGCCGCCGCGCTGTTCCACTGCGCGGGAGAGTTTAGAAAGCGCAAGGACGGGCACTTCTAGTTCGCGTGCAAGTGATTTGAGGGAGCGGGAAATTTCCGTCACTTGTTGCACAAGCGAGTCGGAGGCCTTGGCACCAACGGGCGACATGAGCTGAAGATAATCTACGATGATGAGTCCGATGCCGCGTTCGCGCTTCAGGCGGCGCGCCACCGCACGCATGGAAAGGATGTTATTACCCGGTTTATCATCAATGTAGAGCGGTGCTTTTGAAAGTGTCTCAAGTGCGTCGCGAATACGCGCAAAATCATCTTCGTCGCGAACCGCGCCGGTGCGAATTTTCCAAGCGTCCACATAGGACTCTGCCGCAAGCATACGGTCAATGAGCTGTTCGGAGCTCATTTCAAGCGAAAAGATGCCTACCGGAACGCCTCCTTTCGCCGCATTACGAGCGATATCAAGTGCAAGCGATGTTTTACCCACAGACGGTCGTGCCGCAAGAATAATGAGGTCGGACGGATGAAGCCCGGAAAGCACATTATCAAGTTCGCGGTAGCCGGTGGGGACACCACGAATACCGTCTTCTTTTTTGGAGAGCGCCTCAATACGTTCCCATGCATCTTCAAGTTTTTCACTGATGCCAATAAACTTGTGTGCCGCAACATTGTTACCAATAGCCATGACTGCCTTTTCGGCCTCATCGAGCACAAGATGAGTGTCCCGTGCCTCGTCGTATGCCGCCTCAGTTATTTCGTGTGCGGCATCAATAAGGGAACGAAGCAAATGTTTGCGCGATACGAGGTCTGCATAGTGGCTGTAGTTGCCGGGGGAGGGGGCGGCGTTAACGAGTTCTGCCAGATACGCGCGCCCGCCGATGCGCTCCAGATGTCCCATGTTCTGAAGTTTTTCCGAAAGAGAAAGGAGATCAATGGGTTCACCACGGTCGGACAGCTCGCGCATCGCCTCAAAAATAATGCGATGTTTTTCCGCATAAAACGTATCAGGTTTAATAGTGTCCGCAACGTCATGAATAACGTCCGCTTTCAAAAGCAGCGCACCAAGGAGTCCGCGCTCGGAATCAAGACTCTGCGGAGGGACGCGAAGCGTGGGGTCGGCCATCCTCGGATTTTATCGTTTGGTGGTTTGGATGTATATAGTCTCTTTTACACCGTCATACACACGATATCCACTGTTTTCAAATTCGGTCCGCAGTCGGTCAGATGTTGCATAGTCCTTACGTTTTCTGGCCTCTTCCCGCTCATTGGCCTTCGCCCGGTCTTCTTCTCGTACGCCAACCGGAGGGTTGGTGAGCTCTAGCCCCAAGACTTCGTCAGCGTCAACCAGCATCTGCCACTTCTGCCAAACAGAAAGACTGCCTCCAAGTCCTTCTTGGAGGAGAGCCAGTCCTCGTGGGATTCCGAGATCATCTCTAAAAGCTGTCTGCATGCGTAAGGATGCTTCAGACGCAGATCCTTTCTCACCCGCTTGCTTTCTAACTTTTTGCGCGGTATTCCAAAGCCGTACTAGCGTCTCCTGCGCGGCCGCAAGAGCTTCCCAGGTGAAATCTGATGATTGACGATAATGAACGGTGTGGGAAAGATAACGCAGCGAAAGTGGGTGAAACCCCTTATCAATAAGAGATGAAAGATTCAGAATATTTCCGAGCGACTTTGACATCTTCTCATTCTTCAAATTGAGGAATTGATGATGTAGCCAAAACCGAGAGAATGGTTTTTTCCCACTCGCTGATTCAGACTGGGCAATTTCATTATTGTGATGTGTGGGCACGAGATCAATCCCTCCCGTATGGATATCAATTTGTGTTCCCAACGTTTTTTGAATCATCGCAGAACACTCAATGTGCCAGCCGGGGAAACCCTTGCCCCACGGAGAATCCCAACCGATGTTTGGGTCGGGCTTCCATAAGAGAAAATCAGTGGCACCTTTCTTTTCGGCACTTGCGACAATACGTGCGCCTTCACGAAGCCCCTCAAGGTTGATGCTTCCGAGTCTGCCGTAGTCCTTGAACTTTGTGGTATCAAAATACACGCCGTCGGTCGTACGATAGGCAAATCCTTTGTTCTCGAGAGTTTTAATAAGTTCTCTCTGTTCAGGAATAAAATCCGAAGCGCGAGGGAATGTTATGTCTTTAATGTTGATATTCAAGGTCTTAAGGTCGGCAAGAAAAATGTTGGTGTATTTCTCTGCCAGCTCTCGCATATTTTCAAGCGTGAGCTCCTTACCCTCGCGTGTAAGAGCCGTACTCATTTTATCGTTGCCGCTGTCTGCACTAGAACTCAAATGCCCAAAGTCAGTAATGTTTATGACTTGTCGTACCTGGTAGCCATTTTGTTTGAGAACTCGCCGTACGGTATCGGCAAAAAGATACGACCAAAGATTTCCGATGTGAGCAACATCGTACACAGTAGGTCCGCAGTTATACATTTTCACTTCGCCCGACGAGAGCGGCTTAAATAGTTCTTTCCTTCCCGAAAGCGTGTTCGTGAACCAGATGTCGGGATGCTGTTTGGTAAACGGCCACATGCCTAAATCCAACGTTTCGTTTTGAGGTACGCAAACAGTACAAGGTCTACCAGAATCATGATGCCGATAATGAACCAAAAGTCATACGCGGTGCCGATGATGGGTGTGTGCTCTGCAGGGATGGTGAACGCCGCGGCAACAAGCGTCATCGGGAAGGTAGCAAGCGCGATAGCGGTAAACGTTTTCATTGCTTCGCTCTGTGAAGATGAGAGAAGTGAGTCGTTGGTGGTACGTAGTTCCCGTGCGACCGCACGATAGGAGCCGACGATGTTTGCAGCGTGCGCGCGTTCTGCTTCTATGCGCGCCGCAGGAAGTGAGAAGCGCTTGCCGAAGAAAGGTGTGGTCTGAAGCTCACAAAGAAACGCCGAGAGCGGGTCGGTGTGGCGAGCAAGCGCGGTATCAAAGCGAAGCAAGACACGCCCCGCTTCAGAAATAGCACGCACCGTCTGGCGTTCTTTGCCGGCAAAAATATCTTGTTCTATCCGTTCAAGCATTCGCGCGATACGCTCTGTTTCCTCGCCAATAGCCGCGTACAGGCGGCGCAACACGCGCTCAACAAGTGCCGCACCCGCGCCTTCGCTCGGAATGCCCATAAGCTCTTCCGCTTCAAACGCTTTATGAAGACTTTGAATACTGCCGAGCACTTCGTAGCGAACCGTGATGAGAAATTCTTTGCCAACAATAATGTCTACCTCCTGATTTCTCGCACCACCTTCGGCATCTGCGGTGGGGAAGTGAAGAATCAAATATGCGTACGAAGCAGTTCCCACCATGAGCGGGTAGGGGGTGGGGATGATGATTTCCTCTTCTATGGCCGGATCAATAGAAAATTCCCCCATCACGGAGCGCAGCTCTTCGCGGGTCGGCGCTTCAAGGTCCACCCATTTCACACTTCCTCGCTCGTGCCGAGTTATCATGCTCAAAAGTATACCGCACGCATACCAAAAGGTGATATACTTTTTCCATGGATGGCGATAACGACGCACCGCGCCGCTCGCTCGGCATGACAAAGCTCGCGATTTTGCTCGCGCTTGTGGCTGGACTCGGGTTTGCCGGCGGTCTTTCTGTTGGAGCAAAAAGCATAAACGTCTTTGACAGGATTTCTTTTTTCTCGGGGCTAGATGCAACGCCGGACGAGACGGTAGACCTCGCCGATTTTTGGCGGGTATGGAACGCGCTTGATGGGCGGTTTGTTGAAACAAACGCGTCTTCTTCGGAACCCGATTCACGAGAAAAAATATGGGGGGCGATTGAAGGGCTTGCGGCAAGCTATGAAGATCCGTACACGCTCTTTCTTCGTCCTGAAGATGC
>JAKEFE010000009.1 GCA_022616215.1 Candidatus Parcubacteria bacterium
CCGGGCCGCCCGCAACTACGTGTACATACGATATAATCCTTGGATGCTGAAGCGGCTCACAATAGCCGGATTTAAGTCCTTTGCGCGGAAAACCGTGCTTGATTTTTCAACCGCTACGACCGCGGTGGTGGGCCCGAACGGCTCGGGGAAATCAAACATCGCGGAAGCGTTTCGTTTCGCGCTTGGCGAACAAAGCATGAAAAGCATGCGGGGCAAACGAAGCGAAGACCTGATTTTTGCCGGGAGCGAGTCTGCATCACGCCAAAACCGCGCTGCAGTGGAAGTAACGTTTGATAACACTAAGAAACTCTTTCCCAAACTTGATTTTGACGAAGTAACGGTAGAGCGCGTGGTCTACCGAGACGGGCAAAGTGAGTATTCCATCAATGGCTCGCGCGTGCGGCTGCGCGATGTGCAGGAACTGCTTGCGTCCGCAAACATCGGCGAAACCGGACACCATATCATTTCGCAAGGCGAGGCAGACCGCATCCTGCTTGCGCGTCCCAAAGAGCGTCGCGCCATGCTTGAAGACGCACTAGGATTGAAGCTGTTTGAATTCAAAAAACAGGAAGCGCTTTCAAAACTTGAAAAAACCCGCACGAATATGCGTGAAGTGGAGTCGCTTCGTCGTGAACTCTCGCCGCACCTCACGTTCCTTGAAAAGCAGCTAGAGAAGCTTGAACGTGCCGAAGGGTTTATTCGCGAACTGCAAACCGTCGCGCGCGAGTATTTCGCCATTGAGGAGAAATATCTTGATGTTGAAAAAGAACACACCGCCAGCGAACGTACGGATGCCAAAGAACGCCTTGCCGTAGCAGAAAAAGAACTTTCGGTATTTGAAATCGGCTCGGCACAAGAGAGCCAGGGTATGAAACGTATTGAGGCGGTGCGCATCGCGGAACGCGATCTTGATAAGGTAACGGCAGAACGTTCCGAACTCTCGCGCGAAATAGGGCGTGTTGAGGGAGCGCTTGCGGAGGCGAAGCGAAGAAGTGCGCTTCTCTCGCGAGAGCCGTACGTCAAAGTGTCGCGCGAACATTTTGAAGCGCTTCGGGACGAGGTGGAAAAACAAACGCGGCACGAGGAGGGTGCGCCCGTATCCGCGCTCCTTGCCTCGCTTTGTGCCATCAAGAGTGCGGTTACCGCATTTTTTGAACGTTTTGCGCTTCCTACGGACGACTACCTTGCCGAAGAAGAGCAGGCGGTATTTCGGCTTGAAAACGAACGGGACGACGTGACAGCCAAAGACCGCGAGCTTGAAAAGAAGATGGAAGAAATCCGAGGGCGGCTCAACAAGGCGCGCGAAGATCGCCTTGCCTACGACGAGACGGGGCGCGAAACCAAGGTGCGTATCCTTGAGCTGGCGGAGGCCCGCGCAAAAGAAGAATCGGCGCTCGCGCGCCTTGAGGCGCGCGACAAAGAGCTTATCTACCTTTCCGAAGAACTCATTCACGAAAGGGCAGAAGTGCTTGCACTTGCCGGAAGCGCCGCATTTTCATACGAACCGCTCGAAGAGCTTCCGAATGAAGAACGAAAAGTGCAGGAAGACCGGAAGCGTGCACTTGACCGCCTTACAATCCGCATTGAAGAGGCAGGCGGTACCGGAGAAGAAGTGCGCACCGAATTTATTGACACGAAAGCGCGCGAGGAATTTCTTGCGTGCGAACTGACAGATTTACGTACGTCGGCCGACAGTCTTACCGAACTCATTGACGATCTTGATGAGGAACTTGTACAATCCTTTGCCGAAGGACTCTCAAAAGTAAACCAATCGTTTGCCGAATTCTTTTCCGCGATGTTTGGCGGCGGAGGTGCAAAACTTGTTCTTGAAGACCTGTCTCCCGCCTTTGATGACGACGAAGAGGACGACGAGGAGACGCGTGCACCACAACAGGAACGTCCCGGTCTTGAAATCCAAGTCCATCTACCCAAAAAACGCCTGCACTCCCTTATGCAGTTGTCGGGCGGCGAGCGTGCGCTGACGTCCATCGCGCTCATCTTTGCCATGAGTCAGGTGAACCCGCCGCCGTTTCTTATTCTTGACGAAACGGATGCGGCGCTTGACGAAGCAAACAGTCGGCGCTACGGCGACATGCTTGATTCTCTTTCAAAGAAATCCCAGTTGGTCGTCATCACGCACAATAGAGAGACCATGAGCCGCGCGGGCATTCTCTACGGTGTTACCATGGGCTCTGACGCGGTCTCAAAACTTCTTTCGGTCAAATTTGAAGAAGCTGTTGCGGTAGCAAAATAATCTATGGCGGCATTTGAGTACTTTAGGCAAAACGTCGAGAAGGCCGCAGGCCTTCTCGGTTTATCCGAAGAAGAGCGCACACGGCTTACGACGCCCGATCGCGTGCTTCGCGCAGATCTCACTATTGCGCTTGATGCGGGAGGACAAGCAACGTTTCCTGCGTATCGCGTGCAGTTTAATAACGCACGCGGACCTTATAAAGGCGGCATTCGCTTTCATCCGGATGCGGACGAGGACGAAGTAACCGCGCTTGCCGCGATGATGGCCATTAAGTGTGCCGTCGTTGATATTCCGTTTGGCGGCGCTAAAGGCGGTGTTGCCGTTGACCCGAAAAAGCTTTCCGCGCGCGAACTCCATAAGGTCGCACGCGCCTACGTGCGCGCGTTTGGGGAGCATCTTGGCCCCGATAAGGACGTGCCCGCGCCGGATGTGGCGACGAACGCAGAGCTTATGGGCGTCATGCGTCTTGAATACGAAAACATAGTAGGGCATCCCTCACCAGCGTTCATTACCGGCAAACCGCTCTCTCAGGGCGGCATCGTCGGGCGCGATACCGCCACTGCAGACGGCGCCATCTTCGTTCTGGCCTCGCTGCTTGCGGACAATCACAAAGATCCCGCCTCACTATCTGCCGCCATACAAGGAGCAGGGAACGCGGGTGCGCAAGCGGCACATCTGTTGAGTGCCATGGGCGTGCGGGTAAAATCAATCGCGGATCAAAGCGGCTCGCTTATCTGCGCCGGCCACGTTGATGTGGAGACAACGCTTTCCATAAAGAGCGCCAAAGGGTCAGTACGTGCTGCATACTGCGAAGGGACGGTGTGTGACGCAGCGCGGATGGAAAAAGACAAAGCGCAGGTACTTCCGAGCGATGCGGTTTTGTATGACGACGTTGACATACTCGTTCCTGCGGCGCTTGAGGAGCAGATTCGGATGGACAACGTGGATAAGGTTAGGGCAGACATCGTCCTTGAAGTTGCAAACGGCCCGACGACACCGGAAGCAGACGAGGTACTCGGGAAGCGAGGCGTCGCGGTCATTCCCGATGTGCTTTCTAATGCCGGAGGCGTTACCGTTTCTTATTTTGAATGGCTCCAAAACAAATCGGGAGAAGCGTGGGACACAGCACGTGTGCACGACCGACTTTCTGAAACGATGCAGGACGCGTATCGCGATGTTGCTGACTTTGCGCTCTCCCACTCTATCACGCTTCGCGAAGCCGCCTATGCGCTTGCGCTCTCACGAATTCTTGATCGGTGACGCTACGAGTTCAAAATCAAGCTCCCGCTCCTGAATGCGCGCGGCGCTCAGGCGTACCCGCACCGGGTCGCCAAGCGCGTAGGTTTTTTTCGTGCGTTCGCCAACGAGCCGGTAGCGTTTTTCGTCGTACACAAAGTAGTCGTCCCCAATAGCACTCACGCGAATCATACCGTCGGCGCGGGTTTCTTTTTCTTCTACATACAGCCCTCGGTCAGTCACACCGGAAATAACCGCATCAAACTCCTGTCCGATTTTTTCTGCCATAAATTCCACCTGCTTCATCTTTATTGAGTCGCGCTCGGCCTCCGCGGCCGCCACTTCGCGTTCGCTTGAGTGTTCTGCAAGCCGATCAAATTCTTCCATTTCTTTCTTAGACACAAATGTGCTCGCGACATAGTGTTTGAGCATTCGGTGTACGAGTACATCTGGGTATCGGCGGATGGGGGAGGTGAAGTTCGTATAGTGGGGAAATGCCAGACCGAAATGCCCGGTGTTTTTTGTGGCGTAGACGGCCTTGGCCATGGAGCGAAGCACGGCCATCTTAACGAGGTATTCTTCTGGCTTTCCTTTGGTTTGCGACAAAAGGAGATTCAACGCCGGCCCTTTCACCTCTCCGGAAGGTCCAACCGGAAGGTCGTACCCGAGCACTTTAAGAAATGCCGCAAGGTTTAAGATGCGTTCTGCGTTTGGCGCGTCGTGAATACGGTATACGCTCGGGGCGTTATTGTTTTTCTTTCCATGAAGAGACAGCTCCTCGGCAACCGCCACGTTTGCAAGCAACATAAAGTCTTCAATAAGAAGACTCGTTTCTTTTCGTTCTTTGAGGCGAATCGCTATCGGTTTGCCCGTGTTATCAAGCTCTATTTTTACTTCAGCCGTATCAAACTCAAGGGCGCCCTGCGCGATACGTCTCTTTCGCATGTTCCCCGCAAGCGCGCGGAGCGTGTTGAGCTCTGTGAGCATTGGTCCTTCCTGTGTGTCTAGAACGCTCTGTGCTTCTTCATAGGTAAAACGTTTGTCGGAATGTATGACCGTTTCTCCAAACCAGCGCTCTTTTACCGTGGCATCTTTATCAAGCACAAACACCGCGCTCATGGACAGCCGGTCTACGTTTGGATTGAGTGAACACAGATTAGTGGAAAGAACATGCGGGAGCATGGGAATGGTGCGGTCTACGAGATACACGGATGTTGCCCTGTGCCGCGCTTCGTTATCTGTCGCAGTTCCTGGGCGTACAAAAAACGATACATCCGCAATATGAATGCCCACCTCAACGTCGCCGTCATCGAGTGCGCGTACCGAGAGTGCGTCGTCAAAATCTTTTGCGTCAGCGGGGTCAATGGTGAAGGTCGGCACACCTCTGAAATCACGCCTTCCTGAAGATGCCGCTTCTCTGGCAAGCAATGCGTCCCCCTCTTCTTCAAGTTTTTTAGCTTCGGCAATAACCGCAGGAGGGAAATCGGAACTAAATCCTTGGGAGAGCGCAAGTGCGCGCATCTCCGTTTCGTGAACGCCCGCAAGTCCGATAACTTCTGATACCTCGCCCCACGGATACGGCGCGTCTTTTTCCCACCCTTTGAAACGCACTACCACTTTGTGACCCAGAGGAAGGTTTTCGCCCGTCACGGCAAACGGCACATACATTTTTTTCCAGTCGGGGATGAGGAGTGTTCGGCCGTCCTCTTGCACTAATTTTCCGACGAACATTTCGCGCGTGCGCGATACGATTTCCACGACCTTGCCGGTTTTACGCTTCTCACGGGTTTTAGGGTCTACGTAACTTCCGGTTATGGACACTTTGACGAGGTCACCAGGAAAAGCCCCCGCTATGGCTTCAGCGGGGATAAAGAGGTCTTCTTGTTCCGGGTCGTACGAGAAAAAACCCTTTCCGGTTTTTGTTATGACGATAGGCCCTTCGTATACCGCGTCTTTTTCGTTCACTTTTCTCTACTGTAACAGGGACGCGCTGTTTTCGCGAGTAGCGAGACTTGTTTGACCAACGGGGCGTATTTTGTTACCCTCCGAGCACTATGTTGATGATTCGTTTTCAGCGAATTGGCCGGAGAAATGACCCGGCGTTTCGTATAGTCGTAACTGAAAAAACCGCAAGCCCCAAAGCGGGCACCTACGTTGACCTTGTGGGAAGCTACAACCCGAAAACCAAGGCCTTTAGCGCCGACGGTGAGCGCATACAGGAGTGGATAGGAAAAGGAGCGCAGGTATCGCCAAGTCTTACAAACCTCCTCATTGCGAAAGGAGTGCTTGTCGGTGCCAAGGTGCCGGTTGTTTCCAAGAAGAATCTTGAGAAAAACATACACAAAGAAGAGCCGGCCAAAGAGGAGGCGGCAGCCGCTCCGGTGGCAGAACCGGTGGCCGAAGAGGTAGCTGTTGAAGAAGCAATAGCCGAAGCTGAAGACGCGACCGAAGAAGCACCGGCAGAAACTCCTGCCGAAGAAGTAAAAGAGGAAACACCTACAGCGTAGGGCGACATGGAACAAGATCAGGCATTTCTTGAATACGTGGTAAAAGCGCTGGTGGACAACCCGGAGGCGGTGGTTATTGTCCGCACGGTGGACGAGATGGGGGTACTTCTCACGCTGACCGTTTCAGCGGAAGATATGGGGAAAATTATCGGCCGAGACGGCAACATCGCCAAAGCCATCCGCACACTTCTTCGCGTCGTGGGCATGAAGCACAACGCGCGTGTGAATCTTAAAGTGAACGAACCGGTAGGCGGTAAGCGTTTTTCCGAAGCTCCGGAAGAAAAGTCGGTCGATCAGGTTGTTGAGGAGCTTGGTTAAGCGTTCGGGTGATGTAATTTTGGAGCACGCGTCACTGGCCCTGCGAGCCAGCGCGCTCACGCTCGCTCGCCTCGCGCCGCGCACTTGCGCGGCGACCATGCCGAGATGCCGAGCCCTTTCGGAAAGGGCTCGGCTAAAAGCTCGCTGTGCGAGTCTCCAAAATCACTTCACCGCTCACTCAGGTAGAATATCCGCATGATTCGATTTCACCTCGTTACTCTTTTCCCAGAAGCGTGCGAGCCCTATTTGAACGCGTCTATTCTTGGCCGCGCGCGAAAGAGCAAGAAGATAAAGATTTCGTACCAAAATCCACGAGATTTCGTAGATAACACATGGGGGAAAGTAGATGAACGTCCCTATGGCGGCGGCCCCGGCATGGTGATGCAGGCATTGCCCGTCGTACGGGCAGTGCAGAAGGCCGTAGGCAGAAAGCAAAAGGCGGGCAACAAGACAGCGATACTGTGGTTTTCTCCGGGCGCGAGAGCATTCACGAATAAAGAGGCAGACACACTCGCAAAGTTTTCTGACGTGGTGCTGGTGTGTGGGCGCTATGAAGGAATAGACGAGCGTGCGGCACACATGCTGAAGACCCTCGGGACACTCAAAAAATATTCAGTGGGGGAGGCGGTGCTTACGGGCGGAGAACTTCCCGCGATGGTTGTCGTTGACGCCGTTACTCGCCGACTGCCGGGCGTGCTCGGCAAAGACGAATCGGTTGAAGAGCGGCGCGTAGCGGGCAGGGAAGTCTACACGCGTCCGGAAGTCATTGTCTTTGGCAAGAAGAAATACGCAGTCCCCAACGTGCTCCTCTCCGGACATCACGCACACATAGATACGTGGAAGAAGAGCAG
>JAKEFE010000010.1 GCA_022616215.1 Candidatus Parcubacteria bacterium
GCAACGCTCTCTCCCTCAAACCCGAGGGCTGCTGAACCGTAGTCAGCACCCTCCCTCGCAACAAGAACGGTGCGCGCACCTGTGTCTGGATCTATGGACACTAAGCCTTGAAGCGAGAGTGTCATGACGGCCCCCGTCTCCGTCATGACTGCAGAAAAGTCCCCGGATTCTAGTAGTGTTTCAGGAACAAGCGGCATCATGCTTGGCCGCGCTCGAAGCATGACTGTTCGGTCGGCAGGAGTAAGGTCGTACCAGTAGGCCGCACCGTTCTCAAGGATGCGGAACGTGAAAGTATCTTTCATTTGTTCTTCTCTTCCTGCAAACTGCCACCAAGCAAAGGTACCTGCGAGTACAACAAGCACGAACGAACCGAGCGCCCACCACACAAGCGCTCCGCGCCCTGTTTCGGCAGCATACGGAGTATCCATACTTCTTACTAGTATATTTCATATACGTTTGCTCTTTCCGTCGCCTGTGTACAACTGACGGGTATGCACACGGTAAAATGAGGTAATGACTTCTATAGATTTCATGGGCGTGGGCGACATTGTCACCGAACCGTTCATCACGCTTAAAGATGCGAGTGTGCACTGCAACGTTGATAACGAGGCGTGTACCATTTCCATGCGCTGGGGTGACAAAATCCCGTATGAAAAAGCGGTGCTTGTACGCGCCGTGGGCAACAGCTCAAACGCCGCAGTTGCCGCATCTCGCCTTGGTCTACAGTCGGCGCTCGTAACCAACATCGGAGATGACGACATCGGCAAAGGGAACATTCAACAGTTAAAGTCCGAAAAGGTGCAGACGAAATATGTACAGGTGCATCGCGGAATGAAAAGCAACTATCATTATGTGCTCTCGTACCAGAGCGAACGCACCATTCTCATCAAACACGAAGAATATCCGTACAAATGGCCGAACCCTGCTCCGCCACGTTTTATGTATTTCTCCTCCCTCGCGTCCAACTCGCTTCCCTATCACCGAGAAGTGGAAGCGTACCTTGTGAAATATCCCGACATCTTTCTTGCGTTCCAGCCCGGAACGTTTGAAATCAAACTCGGCGCCAAAGAGCTGAAAAGATTTTATGAGCGGGCAAATATATTGTTCATCAATAAAGAGGAGGCGGAACGCATCCTTGGTATCGCCGAAGACGGAAACCATATTAGCGACCTTCTTACCCGCATGCATGAGCTTGGTCCGAAAGTCGTGGTCATCACCGACGGACGAAACGGGGCGTACAGCTATGACGGCAACGAAAAGCTCTTTATCCCGATGTATCCGGATCACAGACCGCCGGTTGAGCGCACGGGTGCCGGAGATGCGTTTGCCTCTACCATAACCGCAGCACTCGCGCTCGGTAAGCCGCTACGCGAAGCGCTGTTGTGGGGACCGATAAATGCTATGGCAGTTGTACAGGAAATAGGCGCCCAAAAAGGACTGTTGTATAGAAAAGATATTGAACAGTATCTGGCGAGTGCTCCTCCTGAATACGCGGTACGCGCTCTCTAATTGCCGAGCTCTGCCTCAATAAGTGAACGGTCTTCGGTAAGAAGATCGTGTGCAGACAGTGCGCTTGAGATAAGGAGCGTCATGACTGACCCAAAAACAGTAACCACGAGGATGGCGATGTAGGGATTGAGATTTCGGTCAAAAGAAAAACGCCTCATGGTTGAAGTAGCGCCTTTGCGGCATCCTTTATATGTGAGGGCGAAAGCCCGTAGTGGGCAATAAGTTCATCGGGTTCTCCGGATTGCCCAAACTGGTCTTGTGTGCCAAGACGTTTTATAGGTACCGGATACACACCCGAAAGAAATTCGGCAACGGCTCCGCCAAACCCTCCGGCAACTTGGTGCTCTTCAACCGTAACCACCCGTCCTGTTTTCCGTGCCGCCGCCTGTATCGCTTCTTCGGGAAGCGGCTTTACGCTTCCACAAGACAGGACGATGGTTCCTATGCCTTCTGACTCAAGTGCGCGGGCGGCCACAAGTGCGTTGTACGCCATGCTTCCGGTGCCAAGGAGCGCTACTTTTGGTTTCTCGCTTGTCCACAAAGTAAGGGCTTCCCCAACGGCAAAAGGAGTGTCTGCGGTCGTAAATACCGGCACATTTGAGCGTCCGAAGCGAAGATATGCGGGGCCCGGATGCCGCGCGGCGGCAATGGTTGCCTTTCGCCCTTCTTCTGCGTCACACGGATTGAGCACTATCATGTTCGGGAGCGCGCGCATCATCGCCATATCTTCAAGCATTTGGTGTGTCGCCCCGTCAGGGCCAACTGAAACCCCCGCGTGCATGCCGCATACTTTCACGGGCAGATTATTGAGTGCGATGGTCGTGCGTATTTGTTCAAAATTTCTTCCGGGAGAAAAGGTTGCGTAGGAAGTGATAAAGGGAATTTTCTCTGCCATGGCAAGTCCTGCGGCAACGGTCGCCATATTTTGTTCGGCCACTCCCACTTCAATAAACCGGTCGGGACATTCTTTTTCAAACCACTCCGCGCGCGTTGATTCTTTTAAATCCGCCGAAAGTACGACGATGTTTTTGTTTATTTTTCCTTCTTCAACAACACCCTTCCCAAAGCCATCTCGTGTTGACTTCTTCTCTATTTTTTCGCCGAACACATCAGCTATGAGTTTTGCATCCGGGTTAAGCATAGGAATGTCGAGCTGGCAGCTTGCGGCTTGCAGTGGGCAGCATTCTCTTGAACATTCCGCCAAGCATACGCTGAACTTCGCCAAGGAGCGCAAGTGCCGTTTTTGATTGTAGAGAATAGATCTCTGTTGCAAGAAGTAGTTGCGTTTCGAGTTCAGATGCGGAACCGTCAGCAATTCTCAAAAATTGAAGAAAGTCCTTTGTTGTCCCTCTGCGTTTCCCTTCAGCAATATTTGACGGTATGGAAACAGCACAACGCCGCATTTGACTTGCGAGTCCATAGTGCTCGTGTGCCGGGAGCGCGGTGGTGACAGCATACACCTCTTTCGCAAGATCCATAGCGCGTTGCCATACGACCAACTCCTTAAACGAGGATACGGTGCTGCTCCCTGCTCCCTGTAAGCTGTTAGCTGGTTTATGCATATTCGTGCGGGACTTTACCTGCGGCGGTGCGCAGCTTTTTCAAAAGCTCCTCTGTTTCTTTCTTTCCTCCGGGAGCGTAGCCGTGGTAGTGGAAGTCACATTCTATGTCAGGCACTCCTTTGCCCGGCGTCGTGTGCGCGATGATGACGGTTGGCTTCTCGTAAATAGATTTCGCTTCTTCTATTGCTTCAACGAAATCGCGTATGTTGTGACCGCCTACTTCAAGCACGTGCCAGTTGAATGCGCGGTATTTATCTGCCAACGGTTCAAGTGGCATGGTGTCTTCTGTCATGCCGTCTATCTGAATGTTGTTTCGGTCTATGACCGCAGTCATGTTGCTCAGTTTGTATGTTCCGGCAAACATTGCTCCCTCCCACGTGTTCCCCTCTTCCTGTTCCCCGTCTGACATAAATGCAAAGACGCGATTCTTCTTCCCATCCATCCGAAGACCGTAGGCGAGCCCGGACGCCTGTGAGAGGCCGGACCCAAGTGGACCGGATGTGGTCTCAACTCCCGGCAGGCGCTCGCGTTCTGGATGCCCCTGGAGTCGCGAGCCGAATTTCCGAAGCGTGAGGCACTCTTCCACAGGGAAATACCCTGCATGAGCCATCGCAGCGTAACGCACGGGAGTTATGTGTCCGTTTGAAAGAATGAGGCGGTCGCGCTCTTCCCAGTGCGGATTCTTCGGATCGTGTTTCAAAACATAGAAATACATGGCCGCGAAAATATCGGCCATGCCAAGGGGACCCGCCGTGTGACCGCTCCCCGCGGCCACAAGCATCTGTATGATGGTCTCGCGAATGGCTTTCGCTTTCTCCTCAATGAACAAAATGTCTTTGTCGGTGAGTGCCGCCATTTCTAAAGTATAGCTTAAAGCGGTA
>JAKEFE010000011.1 GCA_022616215.1 Candidatus Parcubacteria bacterium
ACCCTCACCTGGAGTAGCAACGGCACCTCCTGCACCAACTCTGCAGGAGAGGGAACCGGCGGCTTTGCCACAGGAGGAATACCAAACGGCTCCGACCAAGTCGGCCCCTTAAACGCACCCCCTAACCAATACAACTACTCGGTTACCTGTACCGGTCCCGGAGGTAACGCAAGTGACGGCCACTCCATCAACATCAGTGTTCCCACCGCCTTCATCACCGCAAACCCCGACCGCGTGGCAACCGGAGGCGATACCGATGTCTCCTTCAGCGCAGCCCAAATCACCACCAGCTGTACGGTAACGAGCTCCACCTCCGGCACCATCTGGGGACCAACCGCACCAACCCCTCCACTCCCGGGATTCATTGCCACCACCACCCTCCAAAACGTATCCATTACCCAAGGAGAAGTAACGTTCACCATCACCTGCGACGGCGGTTCCGTCACGGACACTGTGATTGTGCACGGGGATATTGATGTGGAGGAGTTTTAACCCCTCACCGCGTTTTGTGCGCACAAAAAGTAATAAGAGGTTGCTACACTAGAGGCATGACCGATATTTCGGAGACTGCGAGAACACTCACTACTCCACCTAAAGGAGTGTTCGCGGCTGACGAAAGCCCAAAAAGCGCCGACAAACGTCTTGCTTCTTATGGCATCAAAACCGGCATAGAGATGCGTTACAAAGAACGCGACATGTTTTTGTCCACTCCCGGCATTGAAGCGTATCTTTCAGGAGTCATCCTTCACGAAGAAACATTGAACCAAACATGCGCGCTTGAAACCGTGCCGTGTCCGACACTTTTGCTCTCGTCCGGTATTCTTCCGGGTATTAAGGTAGACCAAGGAACAGAACCCATGTCGGAGAGTCCAAAAGAGCTCATCACCAAAGGACTTCTCGGCCTTTCAAAACGCCTCCACGACTATAAAGCGACACACAACACGGCATTTACGAAATGGAGAGCCGTCATAACAATTGAAGGAAATGTGCTTCCTTCTGCCACTGCGATTGTTGAAAATGCAAAGCGGCTCGCGATGTACGCGCGGTGTGCACAAGAAGCGGGGATGGTGCCGATTGTTGAGCCGGAAGTGCTCTATACCGGCACGCACAGCATCTTCCGGTCAAAGGAAGTGATTACTGAAGTGCTTCAGACCGTGATGAGGGCGCTTGACGAGCACGGCGTAGACAAGACGGCGACAATCGTGAAATCGTCCATGACGATGTCCGGAAAAGACTCAAGACGCGTTGACACGCCGGAAGAAGTGGCGGCACACACGCTTGAAGCATTTCTCCACGCCGTGCCGCAAGACATCCCCGGCATCATTTTTCTTTCCGGTGGTCAGGATGATGATCAGGCAACCGACAATTTACGTGCGATTGCAAAGCTGGCCAAAGAAAAAAATGTGCCCTGGAACCTTACCTTTTCGTATTCGCGCGCGCTTCAGGACGATGCACTCAAAGCATGGGGCGGGAAAGACGAAAACGTTCCCGCCGCGCGCGAAGCGTTTCTTGCCCGTCTTACAAAAGTGTCAGCTGCCGCAGTAGGCACATGATGGACATCGGATGTCCATCATGTGCCTTACTCAAGTGTCAGAGAAGGGTTAGGCAGGACACTAGAATCACGAAGATGTTCTGAAAGTTCTTGACGATACTTTTCTGAAGCTTCTTTAAATAGTGTAGTAGTCAAGATGGACGGAAAGTTTTTTGTTCCGCAATAGTCAAGGTAACTACTCCAGCGGTATGTATCGAGATAAATAAAAGCCTTTTGAAGATTACCAGTGAGCCCTTTGTCACGATGACGCCAAAGCGCGTGCTCTGGGGAGTAATCAAGCGGATTGAGATGAACGTAGTGAATCACGTACAGGAAGTGGGGAAGATTTTCAACTCGAACTTTTTTTGTTTTACCGCGAAATAAGAAGCCGCGCCTATCGTAACGTTCGTTATGATATTTTGCGTAACCAACATTTATTTTTCTCATGAACGCGCTGAGACCTCCTTCTCGTCGTTCGGAAAGAAGGAGGTGATAGTGGTCTCTCATGAGGCACCAACCGTGAATATCAACCAACCGTTTCCTTCTGGATGTATCACCAAATGATGGACATCGGATGTCCATCATTTGATCGGAGTTAAAGAGGCGGTACGAGTTACCAGCAGGAGCTGCGTTATTGAACTCATAAAGGTTGTGTACAAAGCGTGCGTAATCCCGGGAGTCAAGAAAGAGATCGCGATTTTCTATGCTGTGGTTGAGAACATGGAAAAGCCCCATCTTCAACATACTACCACCCATGATGGACATCGGATGTCCATCATGGGTGGTTGTTAAAACCGGGTGGGTATGGCACAATGCGGCCTACGATGACTATTACTGTTGCCGCCTCAAAGCGGGAAGAAACCGGAAAGCGCGCAAAGCGTCTTGCGCTTCCTGATGCTCTTTCGGCGGTTGTTTACGGACCAAAACAGGAGGCAACACCTATCACCGTTTCGCTCCGTACGTTTCAAAAGGTGCTCAAAGAGGCCGGAGAATCTTCGGTGTTGGAACTCACGGGACTTGGCGCTCCTTTGCAGGTTCTTATTCACGACGTAGACCATGACCCGGTAACGAACATTCCGCGCCACGCTGATTTTTATGCGATTGAGAAAGGTGCAAAAGTTGAGGTTGCCGTACCGCTCGTGTTTGTTGGCGAATCTCCTGCGGTCAAAGGCGGTGCGTCGTTGGTAAAAGTGCTTCACGAGCTTGAAGTGGAAGCGGCTCCAGCAGATCTCCCGCACGAACTTACCGTTGACATTTCTATCCTCGCCAATGTCGGCGACCAAATTCACGTCGGTGCCCTGTCAATTCCGAAAGGTGTTGAGGTAAAAGCGGAACCGGATCAAGTGGTCGCGCTTATACAAGAAGTGGCCGTTGAAGAAGAAACAGCTGCACCGGCGCCCGACATGGCAGCCATTGAGGTAGAGAAGAAAGGAAAAGAGGAAGGAGGAGAAGAGGCAGAAGGAGAAAAAGGAGAATAACAAACAAAACGGCGCCGCAGGCGCCGTTTTGATATACTAAAGGGCAGTGCCTATGGCTTTCCCCCGTATCATCGGTGTGTTCGTGCTCCTCGTCTGTCTTGTGGGAGCCGTACTCATTGTGCCTCTTGCTTTCCCGGCACTTGCGCAAGAGTTAAGTGATGAAGAGCGGGAAGAGCTTGAAGAAGAATACGCGCACATTCAGGAAGAAATAGTCCAGTGGCAGCGAGTGCTTGATGTGGCGCGCGCAAAGAAAAACACACTTCAGGGAGACGTAACCCTTCTTGACGCAGAAATCAAACAAGCCGAAGCGCACATACGTGCGAAAAACATTGCCATAGGCGAGCTTGGCAAAGAAATCCAACTGAAAACCGCACACATAAACGAACTCTCATCTCGCATTGAAGATGGAAAGGAGTCGCTCGCGTCGTTTCTTAGACGGCAGGACCAAATAGATGATTTGTCGCTTGTTGAAATCGCGCTTGCCGCGGACAATGCGTTTGCGCTTTTTGAAGACGTGGACCACATGGCCTCGGTGCAAATAGGACTCCACGAAGAATTCGCGGAAATCCGCTACGTGCGAGCGGAAACGGAGGAAGAGCGCGAAGCACTTGCGGAAAAACAGGAGCAGGAACAAGACGCAAAGTACGTCGTAGAAGTGAAAAAGCAGGAGATAGACATCAACAAACAAGAGAAAAACCAACTGCTTGCCATTGCCGCACACGAAGAAGCGGCCTACCAACAGGTGCTTGCCGAGCGGCAAGCGCGCGCGGCGGAAATTCGCGCACGCCTCTTTCCGCTTCGCGACACCGAGGGCATTCAGTTCGGTGAAGCAGTTGAATATGCCGAGCAAGCGTCCGCAACAACCGGCGTGCGCGCCGCGCTCATTCTCGCCATCCTTTCGCAAGAGTCTGATCTCGGGAAAAATGTCGGTAACTGTCTGGTGACCGACCTCACGACCGGAGACGGAAAAGGGAAGAACACGGGCACGTTTTTTGCGGGCGTGATGAAAGCTCCGCGCGACACCGTGCCGTTTGAACGCATAACCAGAGCGCTTGGAAAAGACTGGTCAACAACACCGGTCTCCTGTCCCCAGCCGGGCGGGTATGGCGGAGCGATGGGGCCCACCCAATTCATTCCCTCTACGTGGGAGTTGTTTGAAACGCGTCTCAAGGCGGCCCTTGGTGTGCCTGCAACAAACCCCTGGAACGCAGGACACGCCATTATGGCGACCGGCCTCTATCTCGCAGATGTAGGCGGCGCGGGAGGCACCTACTCTGCAGAGCGAAGCGCCGCTTGCAAATATTATTCCGGCCGTGATTGCGCCGGCGGCACCTCTTTTTACGGCGATTCTGTTGTCGCCAAAGCAAACGCATTCCAACAAGACATTGATTTCTTGAGCGACAACTAACGCTCTATACACACAGCCAAAGCATATTGTCTTGCGTGCTTGGTATCATGTGGGTATGGAAACTAATGCATCGACTCCCCCAATGATGCCTCCGGCATCGCCTTCTCACAATTCACTTATCATACGCATCCTTGTGCTCGTGCTTGTTGTACTCGCGGGTGCCTTTGCGTGGTGGTATTTCAATAAGCAGGCAAGTCAAATGGCAGAGACGCTCACCTTCCGCATGCTTGAAAATGGTGTTGCGCAGTGGTACGAGCTGACTCCTCCCAATCACATGGTTATGCTTCGCACTCGGCCAAGCATGGTGCCGCTTGTTCCTGAAACACTACTAGAATCCGGGGACTTTTCTGCAGTCATGACGGAGACGGGGGCCGTCATGACACTCTCGCTTCAAGGCTTGGTGTCCATAGATCCAGACACAGGTGCGCGCACCGTTCTTGTTGCGAGGGAGGGTGCTGACTACGGTTCAGCAGCCCTCGGGTTTGAGGGAGAGAGCGTTGC
>JAKEFE010000012.1 GCA_022616215.1 Candidatus Parcubacteria bacterium
AACCATGCGTCGTCCCATTAAAAAAAGAGCACCGCGCGCGCCCGACATTGAATACAAGTCGGAGGCAATCGCGCGCTTCATCAACACGGTGATGTGGGACGGCAAGAAAGACACCGCACGCCGCGTGGTGTATGGTGCTTTGAATACCATTAAAGCAGAAGGCGTAGACCCGCTTGAAACATTTGAGACCGCAATACGAAACGTCTCTCCTCTTATAGAAGTCCGGAGCCGCCGCGTGGGTGGCGCAAACTATCAGGTGCCGCGCGAAGTGCCGCAACAGCGCCGCGTCTCTCTGGCCTACCGCTGGCTCATCAATGCGGCGCGCGGCAAAAAGGGCAAGCCGATGGCGGACAAACTCGCCGCGGAAATTCTCCTCGCGTCTAAAAACGAAGGTGAAGCCATCAAGAAAAAAGACGACATGCACAAGATGGCTGAAGCAAACAAAGCGTTTGCACACTTCGCGTGGTAATTTAGTGTCAGCGTTATGAATCGAGACTATCCTCTGGAGAAGGTGCGAAACTTCGGCATCGTGGCGCACGTGGATGCGGGCAAAACGACGACGTCCGAGCGCGTGCTTTTCTACACGGGTTCCCAGCACAAAATCGGTGAAGTGCACGAAGGAGAGACCACTACTGACTGGATGGAACAGGAGCGCGAGCGCGGTATCACCATTACCGCCGCCGCCATTACGTGCTTCTGGACAAAAACGGGAGAGAAGGACAAGAAGGATACTTCAAAAAAATACCGCTTCAATGTCATTGATACTCCCGGGCACATTGACTTCACCGCAGAGGTGAAGCGCTCCATGCGCGTTTTGGACGGTGCCATCGTCGTGTTTGACGGTGTAGCAGGAGTAGAGCCGCAATCAGAAACCAACTGGCGGTATGCGGATGAAGCACATGTGCCTCGCGTGTGTTTCATCAATAAGCTTGATCGCGTTGGTGCAAATTTTGAAGACTCCTACGCATCTATTCTTGAGCGTCTTTCCAAGAAAGCAGTGCGCATGCAAATTCCGATGGGAGAAGAAGGCGACTTTTCCGGCGTGGTAGACCTGCTCGGAATGAAGGCATACACGTTTAGCGGAAACATGGGTGAGGAAGTTGTTGAAGAAGAAATTCCTGCAGAGTTTGTTGAAAAAGCAAAAAAGTATCACGCAGAACTCGTTGAGCGCATCGTGGAGCACGACGAAGCGCAGATGAGTGCGTTTTTTGAAGGAAAAGAACCGTCAGTTGATGAGTTGAAAGTAACTCTTCGCAAAGCAGTTATTGCAAACGAGATCTTTCCGGTGTACACCGGCTCGGCGCTCAAAAACAAAGGAGTCCAGCTCGTGCTTGATGCGGTAGTGGATTATCTTCCCTCTCCGCTTGATCTTCCTCCTGCAAAAGGCATTAACCCTAAGACCGGGGAGGAGATGGTGCGCTATGCAAATGATGATGAGCCGTTTACCGCGCTTGCCTTCAAACTGCAGACCGACCCGTTTGTGGGCGCGCTCACCTTCTTCCGCGTGTATGCCGGAACGGTCTCTGCGGGTTCGTATATTTACAACGCAAACACGGGCACCAAAGAGCGCGTGGGCCGCATCGTGCGTCTGCAGGCTGACAAGCGTGAGGAAGTAGAAAAGGTATTTGCTGGAGAAATCGCGGCATTTGTAGGACTCAAAGACACAAAAACCTCTCACACCCTGTGCGACGAGAACAGCCCCATTCTTCTTGAACAAATTAAATTTCCTGAACCGGTCGTGTCGCTTCGCATTGAGCCGGCCACCAAAGCCGACCAGGAGAAAATGGGTATTGCTATCCGTAAACTTGCGGACGAGGATCCTACCTTCAAAGTCACGAGCGACGAAGAAACCGCAGAAACCATCATCTCCGGCATGGGTGAGCTCCACCTTGAAATTCTCGTGGATCGTATGAAGCGTGAGTTCAATGTCGTTGCAAACGTGGGCAAGCCGCAAGTTGCGTACAGAGAAACTATTCTTGGTTCAGCAGACGCAGAAGGCAAGTACATCAAGCAGACAGGAGGTAAGGGTCAGTATGGCCACGTGAAGCTTAAGATGAAACATCTTGAGCCAGTTGATCCTGATGCCAAGGTAGCTAAGAACGTAACGCGGGAAGACCACTTTGAGTTTATTAACAACATCAAAGGAGGCGTTATTCCCGGTGAGTTCATCAATCCCGTTGAAAAAGGCATTAGAGAAGCGATGACGCGCGGAATACTGGCTGGCTATCCTGTGGTAGATGTGTCCGTAGATCTCTACGACGGTTCGTATCACGATGTAGACTCGTCTGAAATCGCGTTCAAAATCGCGGCATCTATGGCGTTCCAGGACGGTGCAAAACAGGCAAAGCCCGTCATCCTTGAACCGATTATGAAAGTGGAGGTGGTGGTGCCAGAGCAGTTTATGGGTGACATTACCGGCTCGCTCTCCGGCAAGCGCGGTGCTATTGAAGGTATGGAAGACCGCGGCATGAACAAAGCCATTCACGCGAAAGTGCCGCTTTCCGAAATGTTTGGCTACACCACGACGCTCCGTTCCATGACGGAAGGCCGCGGCTCGATGACGATGGAATTCGACCACTACGAAGTGGTGCCAAACAACGTTGCGCAAGACATTATTGCCAGTCGCAAGTAAGGCAAAAAGTGCTATCCTCTCCTTATGGGATTTCGCGAAGGACTAGAAAAAGCATGGCGGGGTGTGAAATCAACTGCGGAACGAGCCACCGGAGCCAACGAACGAGCGGAACTTGAGCGTTTTATAGAGAGAAGAGAACTTGCTTCTTTGCAGACGTCCCATGAGCGCCACCAGGCACTTCGTGACGGAGCGCAAGAGAGCGCAAATATATACAGCCAGATTGACAGACTTGAAAGCGAACTTCGGAGACTGCGTGGACTGGCGGACGCTTCGCGGGAAAGGAAAGAATCACTCCGAGAAGAGTTTGCAGAACACGAGCAGTTTGAAGCACAACGCATTGAAAAAGTGAAACAACTGAATTCAATTGGCGCGCTTACTCAATCGTTTATTGAGAAATGGGTCTTTTTTAAAAAAGAAAGCAGTGTTGAGAGAAAGAGGAAGTCTCTCCACAGAGAAATAAGAACAGCAGGCGGATACAAAAAGCTCGTGCTTGACGATTTGAGAATTGAAAAAGACAACAGAGCACGAATCATGGACGCACTGACGGAGCTTGGTCGTCCGGGTGGTACGGCTACCGCCGGCATGCCCTTGCCGACGGAGTTGTTTGGAGAGCACCCTCCGACTACACAGGTATGAAACCGTCTATACTTAAAGTCCTCATCAACAAAAGCGGTATCTCCGAAGAGAGCAGAGCTGCTATTGCCGGAATTCTTGACTCCGCCGGTTCTGCAGAGAATCTCTCTGACTCAGAGACAGAGCACATCCGGGGCATTCTTGAAGCAGAGCTTAAGGTGAGCGACAAAATCATTGAGGGTTACCAGAACATTGGGAAACAGCTTGATATCGCAATAGCTGAGCTTGAAGCCGAGGAAAAGGAGGCCGCAGAGGGTTGACCGTTTTTCCCGTCTGCGGTACGTTACGTCTAACGCGGATTGGCGCTCTTTTTATTAACCTCACGCTTTCAAGCGGAAGGGGTGGGTAAAAGGCGCTTCGCGGGTACAAGCCAGCAGGCGCCTTTTGCTTTTGCACGAGGAGCATTCGCTTACAAGTAATTTATCTTTAATTTTAGAGACTATGGCAGATGCATTTGATCGCAGTAAGCCGCACATGAACGTGGGAACCATCGGTCACGTTGACCATGGTAAGACCACGCTCACGGCAAGTATCCTGAATGTTCTCAACCTCAACTCCGGTGCCGGCTACAAGGCCCGCGTTGAGAAGGTGGAGAACATTGACAATGCGCCCGAAGAGAAGGCGCGCGGTATCACCATCGCACTTCACCACTCGGAGTACGAAACTCCGAACCGTCACTACGCGCACATTGATGCTCCCGGCCACGCCGACTACATCAAGAACATGATCACGGGTGCAGCCCAAATGGACGGCGCCGTGCTTGTGGTCGCCGCAACTGACGGCGCCATGCCGCAGACCCGCGAGCACATCCTTCTTGCTAAGCAAGTAGGTGTGCCCCGCCTCATCGTCTTTCTGAACAAGGTGGACATGGTGGACGACAAGGACATGGTGGACCTCGTTGAAGAGGAAATCCGCGAACTCCTTGTGAAGCAAGGCTTTGACAAAGACACACCTATGATTCGCGGCTCGGGCCTCAAAGCACTTGAAGCCACGAAAGCGGACGACGAGTGGGCGCTCAAAGTCAAAGAACTCGTTGACACGATGGACACGTACTTCCCGCAGCCGGAACGCGAAGTGAACAAGCCGTTTCTTATGCCTATTGAGGACATCTTCTCAATTGAAGGTCGCGGAACGGTAGTAACCGGCCGTATTGAGCGCGGTATCGTCAAAGTAGGAGAGGAAGTTGAGATTGTGGGTATCAAACCGACGACCAAAACGACCGTAACCGGTATTGAAATGTTCAACAAACAGCTTCAGGAAGGTCAGGCCGGAGACAACGCAGGTATTCTTCTTCGTGGTACGAAAAAAGAAGACGTGCACCGCGGTCAGGTTATTGCAAAGACCGGCTCGGTAACCCCGCACACCGACTTTGAAGCAGAGGTCTACATCCTCGGGAAAGACGAAGGTGGCCGCCACACGCCGTTTTTCACTGGTTACAAACCGCAGTTTTACGTCCGCACCACGGACGTAACGGGTGAAGTAACCCTTCCGGAAGGAAAAGAAATGGTGATGCCCGGCGACACCGTTACCTTCAAGGTAAAACTCACTGCGCCTGTCGCAATGGAAGAGCAAATGCGCTTTGCCATTCGTGAAGGAGGTAAGACGGTAGGAGCCGGTGTGGTGACGAAAATCACTGCGTAAGCACTTCATACACTTCTATGGCAACTGCAGCAAAAACTCGCAAGACTTCCAAAAAGGCTGCCGCAGTTACGCCCGGAGCAGAGTCGAAGCTTCGCATAAAAGTTCGCGCGTACGAACACAAAATTCTGGATCTCTCGGTGAAGCAGATTATGGACACCGCCAATCGCTTTGAGGCGAAAACAGTGGGCCCTGTTCCGCTTCCCACAGAGATTAAGCGCTGGACGGTGAACCGCTCAACGTTCGTCCACAAAGACGCACGAGAACAGTTTGAGATGCGCATCCACAAGCGCGTGATAGACATCCTCTCGCCTTCACCAAAGGTGATAGAAGCACTCACCAATCTAAACTTGCCTTCAGGCGTGACGATTGATGTGAAGATGGTCTAATCAAACACAAACGACCAACACAAAACCGCCCCCTACACCAGCTATGCTGGTCGGGCGAACAAAAGACCGCAGAAGCGGTCTTTTGTTTTAGCCGGGCGGTTTTGTGTATACTTTATTTACATGTCAAAGAAGTCTCCAGAAGCAGGCCCGTCACAGACGCGCGCCGAGACGGCGCATTCTTACTATCTGCTCCGGGATCTCAAGGGGAAAACGCAATGGCCTGTTGATGGTATTGAGGTACGCGATATTGACCGAGAGGGATTGAAATTCTCGTACACTCTCTTGCCCGGACCCGGATCAAAAGAAGTTCATCCCGTACCGATAAGTGGCTGGCGACATGTTACTGATCTCCACAGAGAGTGTGTCGTTTCCGACATCCATACATTTGGGTACAGATTCGTGGACATGGAGCATACAAACATGGAAGAGTTGAGCCATGAGGAAATAGATCAGCTTTATCGTTCAGCCATCTCAAACATACAGTGGAATCACGATCGAACCCGCCCAAGCCTTCCCGGAGAATGGCAACCATTTGACATTGATGTATTTGCAGAGGCGCTGGAACGTCTAAAAAATTGTTTCGACGGAAAGCCAATTAATAATTTCAGCAAGGCTGAGGTAGCACATCGACTGCAGGCAGTATTGAAGTACTTCGACGAGATGCATATAAAAACCAAACCATTTGCAGTAGATATTCCAGAGGGGCGGGATGAACCATTTCACCGGACCCCCAACTCGTGGGAGATTACCGCGAATATGTTGTCGGCGCGGTTTCCGTTTCTGCGTACCTGGTAGTTTCTTGTAAGTTTTTGTCCCTCCAAAGGCTAGTTTCTGCGTGATACCATAGGCCGCAATGGGTAGCCCGGAAGGAGGTTTCTTTGGATTCAAAACACAAGACCAGCTCATCCATGAACTTGGAAGTTTGAATGCAATGACCCGGCACACCCTTGAAGAAAACGAGAGACTAAGAGCCGTGCGTATGAAAGGAGGAGAAGAGGCGGAAAGAGTCGAAGAGGCCCTGGAACGAAACGAAGAAGCCCTCATAGAGCAAGGACGACTCCGAAGCCAGCTTGCGAAGAAGCTGAAAATGACACACGAGGACGCCCTCAAAATAGAAACCCTTCCGGTGAAGTAGCACGAACCGCACCTCCTTGCGTATTTCTCCGGGGGCTGTATAGTCCGAGGGTCGCTATGTCCCCCGCGGGACCTCCAGCAAATCGCGCCAAGCGACTGCTGAGGCGCGATTTGCTTTACTTTAAACTCATGAAATTCATCCTTGCCCGTAAAGAGCGCATGACCCAAATCTTTGATGAGAAGGGGGTTGTGCATGCCGGAACCGTCCTCAAGACGAGTCCGATGACCGTTACCCAAGTGAAGACTGCGGACAAGGACGGCTACGCAGCTGTACAAATAGGTTTTGATGCTCAAAAGAAAGAGCGCGTGAATAAGGCACAGAGGGAGACGAAAGCATTTAAAGTACTTAAGGAATACAAGGTAGGGAACCCGGCAGATTTTACACTCGGGAGCGAAGCTGCAGTAGAAGCGTTTACGGTAGGGGAGGAGGTACGTGTTGTTGGTACCTCAAAAGGTAAAGGATTTGCCGGAGTGGTGAAGCGTCACGGCTTTCATGGTGGTCGCCGCTCGCACGGTCAAAAGCACTCGGAGCGTGAAGCTGGCTCTATTGGTGGAGGAGGACGCGCGGGGGGTCGCGTCGCCAAAGGCATGCGCATGGCAGGCCGCATGGGCGGCGAGCGCGTTACCGTGAAAAACCTCAAAGTGCTTCACATAGACCCTCACGCTGGCGAGATAATTATTTCCGGCGCGGTGCCGGGCGCACGCGGATCGCTCGTTGAAGTCATCGCCTCATAATTCCAAATACCATGGCTACCGCAAAAAAGACCATTACGAAGACTAAAACTTCCGCAAAGAAAGCCGCTGTGCGTGTGAAAAAAGCTCCTGAAGTTACTGCGAGCAAGGGCCACTCCTCCGCTGAAGCTACGGAGCGCAGGGAAGCAGTTATTTACACGATGACCGGTAGCAAAGCTGGTACCATCGCACTTCCCTCTGAACTTTTTGGTGCGAAGTGGAACGCAGATCTTGTGCATCAAGTTGTTGTGGGTATGCAAGCAAACGCACGCCCGACCGTTGCACACACGAAATTTCGCGGAGAAGTCTCTGGCGGTGGCAAAAAGCCGTGGAAACAAAAAGGCACCGGCCGCGCACGTCACGGTTCTATCCGTTCTCCCATCTGGAAAGGCGGTGGGGTCACCCACGGTCCTCGCGCGGAGCGCGACTATTCGGTGAAAATAAATCGCAAGATGCGCGCTGGCGCGCTTGCCGCACTCCTTACCCGTAAATGCAAAGACGGTGAGGTTATCTTTGTAGATACGTTTTCGTTTGCGACTCCGAAAACAAAGGAAGCAAAGGCCGCACTCGTGGCAATTGCAAAAGGCGCAGGCGTACCCGCGCTTGCAACGAAACGTGCACATGCCGCCGTGATTGCTCTTGCGACAAAAAATACGAACACCGAGAAATCGCTACGCAATATCGGTTCGCTTGAAACCGTTGAGGTGCGAAACCTCAACCCCGTAGACCTCGTAACAAACAAATATCTTGTTATTGAGAGTCCTGTGGAGTCGGTCGCGACACTTTCGGCACGTCTCACTAAATAAGGTATGGCACTTTTTAATTCAAAACAGAAGAACGCACAACCAGCCGCGAAAAAATCGGAGAAGAAAGTTTCTCTCCGAAAAGCCGCATCTGAAAAAGCGCTTGCGGATACGCGTCTTGAGAACACACTCTTGCACCCGTGGATGAGCGAAAAAGCACTCATCGGTACCGAGAAGGGAGTGTATGTGTTTGCGGTGCCGCCCGACGCTACTAAAACACAGGTCGCGCAGGCGGTAGAGCGCCTCTACAAAGTGGTACCGGTGAAAGTGAACGTCGCCAATCTTCCGGGCAAGATGAAACCGCTTCGCGGCAAGCGCGGCCGGGGTACTCGCGCCCGACGCCACAAGGCCTATGTGTACCTCAAAAAAGGCGAGACGATAACTTTTTAGACCATGAAAAGCTACAAACCCTACACCAAGAGCCGCCGCCACATGACCACGCTTCCGTATCGGGAGCTCCTTTCCGGCGACCGCCCGATGAAATCTCTTGTGAAAGGCAAGAAGCAGAGAGCAGGACGAAACGCCTTTGGTCGCGTTACTACGCGCCACCAAGGAGGCGGCCACAAAAAGCGCTTCCGCGACGTTGACTTTGTCTACAACAAAAAAGATGTGCCAGCGCGCGTTGAGACGGTTGAGTACGATCCGTTTCGTACCGGTTTTATTGCGCGCGTGGTGTACGCAGACGGCGAACGCCGCTATGTGCTCTCTCCCAAGGACCTCAAGGTAGGCGACACGTTCCTTGTGTCAGAAAAAGCACCAGTGAAAGTCGGTAACCGTATGCCGCTCGGGAAAATCCCCACAGGCACGTTTGTCTACAACATTGAAATCCGTCCGGGGGCAGGCGCACGCTTGGCTCGCAGTGCGGGAAATTATGCAGAAGTCGTTGCACACGACGCGGGTTTTGCGCAGATAAAACTCCCGTCTACTGAAATACGGAAAATTTCCGACAATGCATGGGCATCCGTTGGTGCGGTGGGGAACGAAAACTCTCGTCTGGTGAAGTTTGGCAAAGCGGGGAGGAGCCGCTGGCATGGCATTCGTCCGACCGTGCGCGGTACCGCAATGAACCCGGTTGACCACCCGCACGGAGGAGGTGAAGGACGTCAGGGTCGTGGTCTTCGTCGCGCGAAGAGTATGTGGGGCAAGCCTACCGGCAAGGGTCAGAAGTCTCGCACGCCAAAGAAATACTCAAACGCATTCATCGTGTCTCGCCGCAAAGTCGGAAAGAAAGGGAAGGGATAATTTTGTGCGCTAAAAACGCAACCGCGGCCGCCCCAAAGGGCGGCCGCGCGCGTTTCTTCACCCTTTCGAGCGAGCGAACGCCAAAACGAGGACAAAGTACAGAAGACCAACTCCTACTGCCACGACCGGAACCAAGACTGCGTCCGCGTACGCAAACCATGAATCGTTGTTGAAGAAACGAATCATGATGTGCGGAACGAGAACCGCAACCCCAATCACGATGTATGGAAGAACTACCCCGTAGGTGATGATCGACGTGAGCTTGTCATTGTTCGGGCGCTTACGCGGGGCTGACAGGGTCATTTGGGTCACCTCCTTTCCCTATACAGCTTATGTATAAGTATAGAGGAAGCGCGGCGGGGAAAGCGTCTAGTGAATATTCTCGCCAAAGAAGCGTCTCCGATCTTGGTCAAGCACCGCGAGTAGTTGCTCCACGATGTCATGCACCTCCGGGCAATGCACGGTGGTACGTCGCTTGAGGTCGGCAATCTGGGAATAGGAGACGTTCCCTAGTTTCCAGCTCCTGCCGTCTTGCACGTAGATTGTTATGAGCGGCATGATTTTGTCGAGCGCACGCACAAACACCGCTTCCGGGTCTGTTTGGTGCTCATAGTTTTCCATGGCCTCATGCATAGAAGGAACACTCGGAAAGTCCTTCGCCAGCCGTTTTCGCGCTTCGGCCTCGCGGTCTTTTTTGCCATTCAGAATTTCGGCATCTGTTGAAAAGACAAAGGTATCTCCGGCGTGCACTTCCGGCACGTCGTGCGCAAGCGCATAGCGTATCGCCCTGTCTTTATCAAGTGAAAGCCGAAAGGTGTCTATCGCATACCAAACGGTCATCGCAAGAAGGTACGAATGTTCAATATCGTTCTCCTTGCGGTCTTCTCCAGGAACATGATACGCACGCTGTATTCCTTGGAGCGCATGGAGCATCTCCATAAACCGAATAAGTTCCGTTGCTTCAATACGTTTCGTCTCCATACGATAAAAAAACACTAGCGGTACTCGGCTTTGAGCATGGCTTCACTATCGATGCGCGGTATGTGCACTTCTTGTGTGCCGATTGACCACGGACCAACCTGATACGGAGCAAACACAATCACGAGGTCACCATTTTCAAGATAAAAGTTCTGGAAATTCTGGGCATCAGGAGTGGTGCCGGCCAGAAGCGTCTCTTCGGAGGCATTTTCACCGAGTGCGGCGCGGAGGAGCTCGCGCGAACTTTTGGAAAGAACAGAAAGGTAGTCCGTTCCAACACATAAGTCTCCAAGGAGGAGCTCTTGGCCGGTTTGCATATCAAAGGTAAAAGTACGGAAATAGACGTTTGGGTGCGCGCCGAGTGTGTCGACGTACCCGTGGTACACATAAGAAACAGAAGCAGAACTTTCGTACATTTCATAATCAACCTCAAGCGTGTATATGCGTTCGCCGCCAAGCCCTATGACTTCAATGTCTTCATCGGCAAGCGTCTCTACGTAGTCCTTTTTAAAAAGTTCGGCTTCATGTTCGGTAAATCCTCGCAGGGTGAGCACCGCTTCTCGGTCTGCCATTTCTCCTGCACTACGTTTGAGTGATGTTTCCGACGGGTAGCAGGTTTCTATGCTGTGGTAGGGGCCGGTATCTGCCACACATTTTCTGCTTCCGGTTGCCGAAGGGGCGGCCTGCGGAACTTCCTCTTTTGGCTGTAGCGTAAGCCAGAGGATGAGGCCTGCCCCCACAAGAATCAAAAACACGATGGCGATGGACACAAAGCGGGGGTACATACACCAATCATAGCGCAAATAGAATCCTGTTTTCTGTAGGAAAAGAAAGAGGCCGCGCGTACGCGGCCTCTTGAGTTTCGAGCGCGTACTTTCATACGCGGTTCGGCGGGAGTGTGAAGTGGCGAGCTCCGAGTTTTTGCTCACAGCCGTCCTCAAAACGGACGGTAAACTTCCAGTCTGCGAGTTCGTTCATGCGGCACGCGATGCGAAAAGCCGGATCTCCACTAGGCACCTCGGGCTTCTTCGGCATTTCTGCCTTCACCAAAGTGCACTCCTTGCATTCGTACATCTCACAGAACGTGGTCCCCAAAGAACCCTCTATCGTGAGACCACCAATGCCCGGTGTGAAAATCAGGCGTTCGCCGTCACGCACCGACACGTACGCCGCCATGACGAGCCTGTAGTCGGCCATAGGCCACCTCCCTTCTTGGACAAGCACGTCCTTTTGCACTCTACCAAGGAAGCGTGGCAGAGGCCAGCGTTTGACACTCCACAGCTTCTGTTATAGATTTTGCCTATCCCGCAGCTTGCCCGAGCGTCCAAACCCTCGGTTTGGACGCTTTAGGGCAGCGGGCTTTTCATTACTGTGGCACGATCACTCAAAAAAGGACCTTATGTGGACATCAAACTCCTCAAAAAGGTAAAAGACAAAAAGCCCGGCAGCGCCGGAGTGATTAAGACGTGGGCGCGCCGCTCCACCATTGCCCCCGATTTTGTAGGCTTCACTTTCGGGGTACACAACGGCAAATCCTTTATTGACGTCCTTGTTACCGAAGACATGGTTGGCCACAAGCTTGGAGAGTTTTCCGCTACAAAGAAATTCGTCCGTCACGGAGGTAAGATGCAAAAAGAACTAGAGCAAAAGAAGAAAGAGTCTGAAATCGCCGCCGCAAAAGCCGCAAAAGAAGCTCCTGCCGCAAAGAAATAACGTATGGCCTCAAAAGGACTACAAAAGAATAAGGTTTTAAAAGAAGCACCCAAGGCAACGGCGGCGCTCAACACCTACAACCAGACGCCGCGCAAAGTTCGGCTCGTTACTGATTTGATAAAAGGGAAGAAGGTGCCCGACGCGCTTGCGCAACTCTCGTTTCTTCCAAAACGCGCTGCAGAACCAATCAAAAAACTCATTCTGTCCGCCGCAGCAAACGCAAAGACCAGAGGCGAAAATCCTGACACGCTTCGCGTCAAAAACATTACCGTTGACAGCGCAGGCATGCTCGTCAAATATGTGCCGCGCGCCATGGGTCGCGGAGCGCCTGTTCGCCACCGCCGCTCACAGGTGAAAGTAGAGCTTGCATAATTTCTGTATGACACACACCGTACATCCTTATGCGCACCGTCTCGGCATTATCCGTGATTGGAAAAGCCGCTGGTTTGCGGGCGACAAAAAAGGATACCGCGAAAACGTTGCGGTAGATGCCGCTATACGTTCGCATCTTTTGAAAAAACTTCGAGGCAGTTTTGTTGCCGATATTGAAATTGAGCGCTCGGCAAATGAAGTGCGCATTGTGCTTCACACCGCGCGCCCGGGTCTGGTCATCGGCCGTTCCGGAGAGAATGCAGGGAAACTGCGCAAAGAACTTACTTCACTCATAAAAAAAGTTGCACCGAACCACAACCGTGCAGTGAAACTTGATATTGTTGAAATTCGTCAGCCGGAAACCAATGCCGCGGTCGTCGGTCTCATGGTCGTTGAAGGACTTGAAAAACGTCTACCGTTTCGTCGTGTGCTCAAAAGCACCGTAGAAAAAGTCATGGCTATACGCGAAGTCATCGGCGTGCGCGTTGTCATCTCCGGCCGTCTTGGCGGCGCAGACATGAGCCGCACAGAACACATAAAGCGCGGCCGTATTCCTCTTCAGACGTTCCGTGCGAACATTGATTACGCGCATCAGGAGGCGCATCTTCCGTACGGCCAAATCGGCATTAAAGTGTGGATCTATCTCGGAGACACATTTTCTAAGAAAGATATGCAGACTCCTGTTCCTGCACCAAAAGCGCGCGCACCGCGTGCGCGCACCGCGTAATTTCCTCGCCATGCTATTTCCTAAAAAAGTAAAACATCGCAAGTGGCAAACTGGACGAAAAAGCCCGGAGCGTCTTGCCCGCCCTGATACGCGCGGCACGACCGTTGCATTCGGTTCTTACGGCATGAAGGCCATGACCGCGCACCGCGTCACGAGTAACCAAATTGAGGCCGCGCGTAAAGTGCTTACCCGTGTGACGGGTAAAGGTGGTAAGCTCTGGATTCGGATTTTCCCTGACCGTCCGGTGACCAAAAAGCCCGCCGAAGTAGGCATGGGAAGCGGAAAGGGAGACCCGACGCACTTCGTGTTTGAGGTGCGTCCCGGCCGCGTGCTGTTTGAGCTTGACGGCGTGCCGGAAGTGGCCGCGCGCGACGCTATGCGCCGCGCGGGCGCGAAGCTTCCGGTAAAGACGACCGTCATCACCCGCTAACCCATGAAAAAGAAACCTTCATTTAACGATAAAACAAAGGAGGAGCTTATGAAGCTCCTTGGCGAAAAACGCGAGGAACTGCGCAAGCTTCGTTTTGAGGCCGCGGGTGCTCGCCCGAAAGATACGAATGCGCCTTCAAAAGTGCGCAAAGACATTGCGAGGATTATGACCGCGCTTGGGTAACTAACTATATGGAAAACAAAACAAGCAAACCACAGAGTTTCAGGGGCGTCGTCGTCAAGACGGCGATGAAAGATACGGCCACGGTCGCGGTGTCCCGCTACGTGAAGCACCCGAAATACAAAAAGTACCAGACACGCACGAAAAAATACCTCGTGCATGATCCCGGTAATACCGTGGCCGTCGGGGACAACGTAACCATCGTTGCGTCGCGTCCGATTTCAAAACTGAAACGGTTTGTCATCGCGAAAACCGCGTAATACTTTTGTATGATTCAAGACCGCTCCATCGTTACCGTTGCAGACAATTCAGGCGCCAAAGTCGCCCGCGTGTTCAAGGTGCTTGGCGGAAGTAAGCGCCGCTACTCGGAGCTTGGCGATGTGGTGGTGGTCTCTATTCAAACGGCAGAACCGCGGAAACCCGTGAAGAAGAAAGACATTTACAAAGCAGTCGTCGTGCGCCAGAAAAAACCGTATCGTCGCACCAACGGCTCCTACATTCGTTTTGACGACAATGCCGTGGTGCTTATTGAAAAGCAGGGAAAGGAGATGGGCCCGAAAGGGAACCGTGTCTTTGGTCCGGTGGCACGCGAACTCACCGAGCGCGGCTGGCAGCACATCGCGTCGCTTGCGCCTGAAATTGTATAAGTATGAAAAAATACACTGACACCAAACAGAAATCATACGCATCTCGTAAGCGCCGCGTGCAGGTGCGCCTTCGTGCAATGAAAATGCGTGTGAAAAAAGGCGACAAGGTGAAAGTTATCTCCGGAAAAGATAAAGGTAAGACGGGCGAAGTAACTCGTGTCCTGCCAAAGACCAATCGCGTTGTGGTAGAGGGTGTTGCGCTTGCCAAGCGCTCACTGCGCTCTACTGGCAAAGGGCAATCAGGACGCATTGTGGAACGAACTATGTCCATCCATGCATCTAACGTTGCACTCGTGGAGAAAAAGAAGAGCGCCACAAAAACTGCATAATCTTTTCATATGATGCTTACTAAACAAAAACAACAGACGGCATATGAGGCGATGCAAGAGGCGTTCGGTTACAAAAATCGCATGGCCGCGCCGCGTATCACCAAAGTTGTGGTCTCAAGCGGTGTCGGGAAAAAACGCGACAAAAACCAGCTCGCGCTTGTTGAGGAGCGCCTTTCGCGCATCACCGGACAAAAACCATCCGCTCGTCCCGCCCGCCTTTCAATCGCACAATTCAAAATGCGCGAGGGAGACGTGGTAGGCTACCAAGTAACGCTTCGCGGTGCCCGCGCCTTTGATTTTGTGGACAAAGTCATCCACATCGCACTTCCGCGAACTAGGGACTTCCGCGGCATTGCTGAAACGGCCGTAGACCAGATGGGCAACCTCACTATCGGCGTCAAGGAGCACACCATTTTCCCTGAAACCGCGGACGAAGACCTCAAAGACATCTTTGGTCTTGCAATAACTGTGGTAACGACTGCAAAAGGCAAAGACGAGGCACTGACATTCTTCCGTCACCTCGGCATTCCGTTCAAAAAATAGCCGTTGTTCTCGCCGATTGACTTTGGCGGGGGAGGGCATAGGGTATAGCCACCCCTCAACGGATTAGAAAGGAGGGCGCTATGAGAACGCTGGTTCTCATCGCGGCGCTAGTAGCCATCTGCACAGAGGTCCGTGCGCAAGAAGAACAGTCTTGGGATTCCGGCGTTCGGATTCCGCTTCCCGAAGAGGAGCAATCCTCCTCGACCGGCCTCATCGTCGTCATTGGGGTGCGGGAAGCGTTTTCCTTCCCCGACGAGTTCACGCCGCCCCCGGTCGTGTCGTTTGAAGAAAACGATGAGTTCGGAGAAGGCGTGTACATCGCCCGACGACGACTCGGGAGTTTCGCGGGAGGCGAATTTAACACCCGGATAACCGAGACTGACCCTTCAAGTACCTATCACGGGCCCCCAACGGATGACCGGCGAAGCTTTGAGCTTCGCTGGAAATTCTAGACGCCGAGGGGCGGAACGGCACACCACCGAACCGTCCCTCGCTGTTTGACACCCCCCTCTTTTATTGGTACGTTGTTCCTACGCGAAAGCGGCTTTTTCTTTATCATCGATATGGCCAAACGGTCCCAACTTGCCCGAAATACAAAGCGAACCAAACTCGCCGCAAAATTTGCTGCAAAAAGAGCGGAGCTGAAGGCCGCGGGCGACTACGAGGGTCTCCAGAATCTTCCCCGAAACGCGTCTCCCGTTCGCATTAAAAACCGCTGTGCCATTTCCGGTCGAAGCCGCGGATATCTTCGGGCATTCGGTCTGTCCCGCATTCAGTTTCGTGAACTTGCGCGCGAAGGAAAAGTCCCGGGCGTAAAAAAAGCATCATGGTAAGCGACCGTGTCGGAGATTTCATCATTCGCCTCAAGAATGCGGGTGCCATAGGGCAGTCCGTTGTTTTCGTGCCGCACTCAAATCACCTTGAGGAAATCGCAAAGAAACTGAAGGAACTCGGTTTTGTTGCCGATGTGTCCATCGCGAAAAAAGAACCGAAAACGCTTGAAGTAACGCTTGCCTACGACGAAAGCGGTGAACACAAAATTAAAGGCGTAGACCGTGTTTCAAAACCGGGTCGTCGTCTGTACGCGCCGGTGCGCCAAGCACACAGTGTGAAAAGCGGTCTTGGCGCACTCATTCTTTCAACACCAAAAGGGATTCTTTCTGATAAGGAAGCACGCCGCATGCGTGCGGGCGGCGAAACACTTTTTAAAGTGTGGTAACTCCTATGTCTCGCCTTGCTAAAAAACCGATTCCCGTTCCGGCCAAGGTAACTGTTACCGCCGGGGACGGTACACTCACCGTCAAAGGCGCAAAAGAAACGCTCACAAAATCCGTGCACTCGTTCGTTGACATCGCGGTAGACGCAGAAGGGGTAAAAATTACTCCCAAAAACACCTCAAAACTCTCTCGCGCCCTGACCGGCACGTTTGCTGCGCACGTGAGAGCGATGATTAAAGGAGTTGAAACGCCGTTTAAGAAAACACTTGTACTTTCGGGTGTTGGGTACAAAGTTGAACAAAAAGGGAAAGACCTTGTGTTCGTCGTTGGCTTTTCTCACCCAGTCACTCTTGCTGTTCCTGAAGGACTCACCGCGGCGGTTGCAAAAAACGTCATTACGGTTGAAGGCGCGGATAAACAAAAAGTCGGACAGTTTGCCGCCGAAATTCGCTCCGTGAAGCCGCCTGAACCGTATCTTGGAAAAGGTATCAAGTACGAGGATGAGGTTATACGTCGCAAACAGGGCAAGAAAGCCGTGTAAACACCTATGGCAACTCTTTCAAAAACACAGTCTCGGGGGCGCCGCCATGCGCGCGTGCGCGCCAAAATAAAAGGCACAGCAGAGCGCCCGCGTCTTGCTGTGTTTAAGTCAAATCGTTTCATCAGCGTCCAGCTTATTGATGACACAAAAGGTGGAACGCTGACGCAGGCGCATGGTCGCGAATTTCCGGGAGCAACCAGCGCGCAGGCGATAAGCGTTGGCAAGGCAATAGCAGAGCGTGCCAAAAAACTGGGCATCTCTTCCGTGGTCTTTGATAGAGGCGGCTACGCGTACGCAGCACAAGTGAAGTCACTTGCTGATGCGGCTCGCGAGGGCGGACTTACTTTTTAACGTATGGCCGACATTAAAACACCAGACAGCATAGAAAAAGCAGATGAAATGACAGAAGGTGTTGCGGATGTTTCCGAAGCTCCTGAAGTTTTTCCAGAAGCGCCAAACGTGGAGGAGAGACGAGAGCGCGGCCGCGGCCGCGGCGGCCGCGGTGGTGGCCGCACGCGCGAACGAAGTCCGCGCGAACGAAGCGAGTTTGACCAGGTCACCGTTGACGTGCGCCGCGTGGCTCGTGTTATGGCCGGAGGTCGTCGTTTTTCTTTCAGCGTTACCATCGTCATTGGCGACCGAAAAGGCCGCGTAGGGGTGGGTATTGGTAAAGGCCAAGACACCGCGCTTGCCATTGACAAGGCAGTTCGTGATGCCCGTCGTCACCTCGTTACGATTCCGCTCACCAAAGACAACTCTATCGCTCATGAGGTATCGGCGACCTACGCATCATCGGTGATTACGATAAAGCCGTCTCCCGGTCGCGGTCTTGTGGCGGGGAGTGCGATGCGCACCGTACTTGAACTTGCTGGCATCGGAAACGTTGTTACCAAAATCCTCTCCCGCACAAAAAACAAACTCACTATTGCGAGGGCAACGGTTGCGGCGCTTAAGAACGTGCGTGCAAAATAAATCAAAAGCCATGCAACGTAACACACTCACACCTCGTACCCCCCGCATGAAATCCGCACGCGTTGGCCGTGGCGGCAAACGCGGCAAAACCTCTGGCCGTGGCACCAAAGGTCAGAAAGCACGCGCGGGCCGCAAAATGCGTCCGGAAATCCGCGACCTCATCAAAAAACTTCCCAAGCGGCGCGGCTTCGGTGTGAACCGCGCACGCACCGTGCGTCCGCGCACTCCGGGAACGGTGATAAACATCGGGGTGTTGGAGCACGTTTTTTCAGCCGGAGACACCGTCACGTCGGCGGTGCTTGTCAAACAAGGACTTGTGCGGCTTCGCGGCGGCAAAATGCCGTCGGTTAAAATACTTGGTACGGGAGAACTCACCAAAAACCTTTCGCTGTCCGGCCTTTCCGTATCCGCGTCTGCGAAAGCCGCGATAGAAAAAGCAGGCGGCTCGGTTCTCTAAACAATGAACGCCCTCATTCACAAAGCAAAACTCATTTTCGGCGATCCGGTCTTGCGGATGCGCCTTTTGTTCATCCTTATTGCCTTCGCGCTGTTTCGCGTATTTGCCGCCATTCCCATTCCCGGCGTAGACCGTTTCGCACTTGAACAGTTCTTCTCCAACAATCAATTTTTCGGACTCCTTTCCATCTTTTCCGGAGGCGGCTTTTCAACGCTCTCCATCGTCATGCTTGGTGTTGGTCCGTACATCACCGCCTCCATCATCATGCAGCTTGCGACCGTGGTCTTCCCGCA
>JAKEFE010000013.1 GCA_022616215.1 Candidatus Parcubacteria bacterium
ATGCGTTGCTGGTGGCGAATGTGGCGGGAACGCCCAAGGGACATTCCCACAACAGCCACAATGACCAGCAGCACACCGCCGCCGACGACAACAAGAAGAGGAGAGATTTCCATTTTCAGTCTCCAACTGCAAAGGCCGCCACGATAGCGGCCAAGGCATCTTTCATATTATACACCTACCAGCTCTCTTTGTCAAGCGCATTGCGCGCCGCGTCCTGCTCCGCCTCCTGCTTGCTCTTCCCCGTTCCTTGCGCCACCTCGTCTTCACCCACATACACGCCGACGGTAAAGCGTCTGTCGTGGTCAGGACCCTCCTCGCGAAGCGTACGATACGTTGGGGTGATGCCTTTTTTATCTTGTGCCACTTCCTGAAAACGGCTTTTTGCATCTTGATACGCTCCTTTTTCAATAATGGCGTCCAATGTTGGGTACAGATATGTTTGAAGAAACGCGTCCGCTGCCCCGTACCCTTGATCCAAATAAATAGCTCCGACGACCGCCTCAAACGCGTTTGCAAGAATTATCTGGCGGGCGCGTCCTGTGTCGCGTTTCTCCCCGCGCGAAAGCCGGAGCATATCGTTGATGCCAAGCGTGCTGGCAACGTCAGCAAGAGAGAAGGTGTTGACGAGTGCAGCTCTGTAAGCGGTCAAGTCCCCTTCGGGTTTTTCCGGAAATCTCGTAAACAAAAAATGCGTGGCAGAAAGCTCCAGCACGGCATCCCCTAAAAACTCCAGCCGCTCATTGTGCGCCTTCGCGCTTCTATGTTCGTTCAGGTATGAGCGATGTGTCAAAGATTCCTCTAAGAGTTCAAGGTTGTTGAATGAGAGACCAAGCTTCTTTGCATACAGGGCGGATTCCATATGGATAGAGTGTAGCCCAATGCTCAAAAAATCAACCTCTAGGATTCAAATTAAGCGGAATCGGTCTGCGATTTTGGAGACTCTCGGAGCTGGCGCAGCATGGTAATGTGCGAGCCGAAATGAGGCCGCGAGCACATTTGTGCCAGCGAGAGTGAGCGCGCCAAACGGCAGGGTGAGGCGACGCGTGCTCCAAAATCGCAGACCACGAAGCTCTTATGGAGCTTTGTCTAACAACTTCTGTACGGCCACCGTCACTATTGGCAGCATATCGTCATAAAAGTTAAGACCGAGAATGTCTGGAAGTTTAAACCATTTCGCATCATCCAGTCCGCCCTTTCCTGCCTGCAGTGTGAGTGGTTCATACGGCGCACGAGCCAGAAAATACGAAACGTGTTTTCGGTGCTTGCCCTTTTCTGGATGCGAAGCCACATATTCGTTCTCGCCGATTTTTTCTTCAATCACAATATCAAGCCCTATTTCTTCTTTGACTTCCCGTTTCGTTCCCTCCTCCACCGTTTCGTCTGCAGTGGGGAGACTATCTCCTATTTTTCCTTTTGAGAGCGTCCAATGCCCGAATACGTCATGCACGAGCGCAAGATAGTACTGGCCTTGATGGTACGCATACACGATTGCGCCGCCAAGTTGTTGTACCGGCAAGTCTTCGTAACGCCTGCGTGTTTCTTGTTTTTTCCCTTGCTCATCCTTGCCCGGCTCGCCAAGTTCTTTGTAGACGGCGCCCAGCACGCCGTTTATAAACCTGCCGGACGATTCCCCGCCAAAAATCTTAGCAAGTTCAATGGCTTCATTGATGGCGACTTTGGGCGGCACTTGGGAACGGTCTGAAAACAACAGTTCATAGAGACCGATGCGAAGAATGTTTCGGTCTACCGGGGCGATACGAGAAAGCGGCCAATCGGGAGCCGCTTTCTCAATAATGCGGTCAAGGTCGTCGTGCTTGGCAAGCACGCCTGCGAGGAGATGTTCCATGAACGGTTTGTCGGTGTCGCTTCCGCCAAACTCGTCGGCATTTCGTTGTAAAATATCGGGAACGTCTGCATCTGGCGTATGCGTGGTGTCCCACTCAAAGAGCGTCTGCAAGACGATTGAGCGCGCAAGGTGCCGATTTGCCATAACCTACCGTTAAGCGTAGCAAACGGGAACGCCCCCGCATAGCGGGGGCGTTATAGAGAGTGTGGAGAAGAAAAACGGAGCGTTAGCCGTTGCCGCCGCCCATACCGCTTCGCGCTTTTGCGCGTCCTTGTGTCATACGGCCAAGAAGTCCCTGTTTTTTAGGCGCTTCCGGTGCCTCTATTTGTACAGGAACGCGCTCCCCCTCTACATGTTCGTGCTTGTGTTCGTGCGTGCGCTTTTCGTGGTCTTCTTTTTTCGCCTTTACTTCTTTTTTCGCAACGATTTGTTTGCCGCGATACATGCCGGTCGTTTCATCAATGCGGTGCGGCAGGCGAAGCGCGCCTGACTCCTTATCTTTGACGAGCACGGTCTTTGTAAGAGCATGGTGGCTCCGGCGGTTTGAGGAGTGGCTCCTCGTGTGTCGCATCCTGACGGTCATGGCGGCTACCTTACCTCATTTAGTACATTTGTGCAAAACGAGCGGCGATGAAGATGCGAAAGGCCGTACCTCTGTATCGCCTGCCTGTGAGCCGGAGTCCCGTACCCTTTGTGGCGTTCAAATCCGTATTCCGGAAATGCGGCACCGAGTTTTTTCATGAGCCGGTCGCGCGCCACCTTTGCGATAACGGAAGCGAGCATGATAACCGGCACCGTGCCGTCTCCTCCGATGATGGTTTCTTGCTCGTATTCTTTTGGTGCCGTGAGCGCCCCGTCCAGAACAACCCGTACCTCTTGCGGCGAAGAGGCAAGCACGCGGATGCCACGACATGCCGCGTGTTTTACCGCGTAGACGATGCCTTTCCCGTCTATCATTCGCTCGCTTGAAAAACAGACACGGATTGCTATAGACCCTTTGCGTACTTCCTCTTGTGCACGCGCATACAGTGCTTCTCGTTTCTTTTCAGACAACTGTTTGGAATCGCGTAACCCCGGAAAGAGCGCTACCAGATCAAGCGACATCGGGGCGCGCACAATACCAACGGCAACCGGCCCTGCAAGAGGCCCGCGACCTGCCTCGTCAACGCCGAGCAAAAATTTCATACAAAACGTATACTAGCTCCATGGGTACGTTCGTGCATCTCCATACACATAGCCACTATTCTTTCCTACAGGCGCTCCCCAAAGTGGACGAACTGGTGGAAGCCGTCAAAAAGCAAGGCATGGACGCACTTGCGCTCACCGATGCAGGGAATCTTCACGGAGCCATTGAATTTTATAAAGAAGCGACCAAGGCCGGCATTAAACCAATTATCGGCGTTGATGCGTGGCTTGCACCGCGCTCGCGGCACGACCGCCTTCAGGGCGAAAAACGCTCCCGTATCGTCCTTTTGTGCGAGAACATGGAGGGCTACAAAAACCTTATGCAGCTCGTCACGCTCTCGTTTATTGAAGGATTTCACGAACGTCCTCGCATGGATCGAGAGATTGTAAAACAGTATGCGAAGGGTCTCATTGCGCTCATTCCGTCTTTTTCCGGAGACGTCGCCCAACTTCTTTCTGCGGGAGACTCACACGGAGCGGCCGCCGCACTCTCCGAGCATCAAAGTATGTTCGGTGCACACAATGTGTTTCTAGAAATATCGCACCACCCGGGCGTCCCCGGACACACGGAAAAAATGAAAAAAATCGTTGAGATGTCACACACAAGCGACGTGCCGCTTGTGGCCCAACACGACGTCTATTATCTTTCGCCGGAAGACCGTTACGCCTGCACCGTGTTGCGACGTATCCAGCAGGGAGAACGCGGCTATAACGAGGAAGAAGATTTTTCGTTTGCAAGTGAAAAGCAGATGAGAGAGTGGTTTTCTGATATTCCGGACGCAGTTGAGCGCAGTGGTGAAATAGCCGACCGGTGTTTCGTAGAACTGACGCTTGGTAATTGGATTTTTCCGGAGGTGCCTAAAGATGAAGGAAAAACGTATGACGATATGCTCCGCGAACGCGCCGACGCAGGACTTCTCACACGAAACATGGAACGCACGAAAGAAGTGGACGAGCGCATTTCCTACGAATTATCCGTCATTAAAGACAAAGGATTTGCGCCATACTTTCTCGTCGTGTCCGACCTGCTC
>JAKEFE010000014.1 GCA_022616215.1 Candidatus Parcubacteria bacterium
ACGATAGGGCCTTGAAACTCAAACGTAACAATTTCTGCGACTATTTTCAAGACACTAGTTGACGAGCTTCCACTCTTTGTCCTGACGCACCAGCTGTGCCTTGTCGCTCGGGTCGGCAAGGAGTGCTTCGGTAATGCGTTCCATGCGAATTGATTGCGAGCCTTTGATGAGCACGACATCGTTTTTTTGTATAAAACTCTTAAGCGTGTCTGCCGCTTCGTCAGACGTAGTAAAACTCATGGTGTCTGCCCCTTCTTTCTTTGCCGCCTCCGTAATTGCCCGCGCCCTCTGCCCTACTGAAACTACTACTTGCGCGTAGCGCGCGGCGAGCGTGCCGATGCGCGCGTGCTCCTGCGCCGAATATCTTCCCAGTTCAAGCATGTCGCCCAAGACCGCGATGCGGCGTTTACTTCCCCGAATACTCGTGAGTGATCTTAAAATCTCTTCAACCGCCGCGGGAGATGCGTTATACGTATCGTCAATGAGGAGAGAACCGTGTGTGCCAGAGAGGATGCGCCCGCGGCCGGCAGGCGGCGCATAACGCGCGAGTCCTTTGAGTGCTTCTTTGGGAGACATGCCAAGCGCGAGCGCGAGCGCGAGCGCGGCCGCGGGCGCATACACTTGCGAATGACCAAGCGCACCGTTTGCAATTATTTGATAGGTCGCTCCTTTCACCGTTGCCGTTGCACAGGTGCCGGTTGGCACGTTTTTGTGTTCGCAGAGGCTTTCACCTGAAAGCGCGACATCGGCGTCTGGTGTAAAACCAAAGGTGACGACGGGCACCGAAAGGCGCGCGGCATATCGTTTTGTATATTCGTCTTCTGAAGAGACAACGAGAGGGCCGTTCTCGACAAGCGCGCACGCCGGAAGAAACTCTTCTTCACGCACCGCCTCCGGAGACGCATATGCTTCTACATGCACCGGCACATCCGGAAGCCGCGTTACCACCACCGCATCCGGAGTTACAAAATCAAGAATATGCCGCAAGTCTCCCGGTCTGTCCGCCCCCACCTCAAGCACCAATAGTTTTGGATACGGATATCGAAAGACAATGAGGCCAAGTGCATCCGTGAAGACGGTAAACCACGCAGCAAGGTCATTCCAAGGATTTTTGGAACCAAGAATGGTGAGCGGAACGCCAAATTCGCTGTTGTAGCTTTTCTCGCTCGCTCGTACGTCAAATCTGACGGAAAGAGCTGCAGCTACGGCGTCTTTGGTTGATGTTTTTCCTACGCTTCCCGTTATCATCACGACGTACGGGCGGTATTTTGCAAGCACCATGCGAGCAAAGATGGCCAAGAAACCTGCAACGATGCCGCGCAAGAATCTTTTCATACGTCTCTCCCAACCTCCCTATCGGGCGGAATGTCGTAGTAGTTGATGAGGAAATGGGTCAGCTCCATAAAAGGTTCGGTCAGGGTCTCGCTTGCGTACTGTACGCCGCCGGGCTCTCTGGTGTAAAGAAGAATGATGAAGCGGGGCTCGTAGGCCGGAACGTATCCGAAAAATGAGTGGAAATAACGCCCCGCGGCGTACGTTCCATCAGGACCCGGAACCTGTGCAGTACCCGTTTTCGCCGCAACGCTCATGGAGGGAATGGAGAGCTCTCCATGGCGAAGTTCGGTGTCCACGACCCTCACCAGCATGCGCGTTACCTCCTCCACCGTCTCTTCGTCAAACACCAGTTCAGGATCGTCCCAGGCAAGCGATTTGGTAACGCCGGACGGAAGTTTTACGGCTCGCACAAGATGCGGTGTTACGACCAAACCACCGTTTGCAAGCGCGCCGAGCGCCTTTATCATCTGCACCGGCGTTTGCGCAATGCCCTGTCCGTAGGAGGCAGTGGCATATTCAATGTCGCGCGGACTTGATTTGATGTTTTCAATATCGCCGCGCGCTTCGCTTGGCAAATCTATACCGGTTTCCGTACCAAATCCCAAATCGGAGAAATACTTTCTCAGACGCTCGTGTCCGAGCTTCCCCGCGACATGCGCGGCACCAAGGTTTAACGACTGCGAAAGAATGCCCTGTATGGTCGCTATGCCGCGCGCTTTGAGGTCGTAATTACAAATGGTGGCCGTGTTCATCGTCGTACAGCCCGTGTCGTTGTACGTTGAAGAAGGAGTAATGACGCCCACATCAAGTCCCGAAGCAACGGTAAGGGGCTTCATGATGGAGCCGAATTCGTACTGGTGTTCAACGAGCGGGTTACCAAATGTTTCGGGGTCAGCATGTGAAAAATCGTTGGAGTCAAATGTCGGCACAACGGCAAGTGCAATAATTTCTCCCGTATCAGGATTCATGATGACGCCGCCCGTTTCTTTGCTCCCGTACTGTTCATGAACGCCCTTCATGACGCTTCCGAGTTTTTCTAAGACCACAGGCTCAATCGTGGTGATGATGTCTCCTGCGCGCGCCTGCCGCGCGTCAGACAGCGTGTCTTCCACGTTTGCAAAAAGTTCTGCAAAGAAATTGCCGAATAAGCCTTCGTTGCCTCTCACAAGCACGTCGTTATAGTAACGTTCAAGCCCGAATCGCCCGGCAAGCGTGTTGTCGTTGTCGTACGCCACAAAACCGATGGTGCGGGCGGCAGCAGTGTCTCCGGAATACGTGCGCCAGCGTTCACGTTCAAGAATGATGCCGGGCGGCTTGTGTTCGTTAATGCGCTCCCCCACTTCGCTTTCTACACGAGTGGCGACAATCTCATAGGGATCGTCTTTAAGAAGTGCGGCGGCGGCAAACCGCTCCTTGTCAATGTCGGTGAATTGGATAAGCGACTGGTACGTTTCTTCGGGAGCCTCAAGGTTTCCGGCATTCACTGCAATACGGAATCCAGTTCCAAGCCCGGCGGCGGAGAGCAACGTTCCGTCTTTGCGCGTGAAATAAATGGAGCCGCGGTCATAGAGCGCTTCACTTGAGTTTTCATACTGACGTTCCGCTTTGAACGAAAAGTTAGCACCATGCACTATCTGCACAAAATACAACCGCACCACTATGAGGAGCGCGAAAACGATGACGAGGCCTCCAAGGGCGCGCAATTTGAAACGAAGCGCGCTTCGCATACGCCATTAAAACTGCTCTCCGGCTCGGGTAACAGAAGGCCCTTTGCCGCGGCTGACATATTCCACCGCCGTTGGCGTTACATAGCCGCTACTTAAAAGATCAATCGTAGAGAGTTGTGCGATGGTGCTGAAATACTCGGTTTCAAGAGACGCGACGCGCGTTTCAAGCTCGCGCACAAGAGCGGAACGCTCGGTTGTCAGGGTGGCAAAAAAGATGGTGGTAGCAAAAAGCGCGACATACGCGACAAACAGAGCCGCGCAGGCAACCGAGAGGAAATGGATGGTGGTGCTAGGCATACAGGTATGAAGGAACGTCTGAAACGACCGCGGCAAACGGCGCGCGCTCAAACAGGCGAAGTTTTGCGCTTCGCGAGCGCGGGTTTTCGCGCACTTCAATCGCCGATGGCGTTATCGGTTTTTTGGTAACGAGCGTGCCTTGTCCCGCATGCGCTGCGTCCTTGAACGCATGTTTTACCACTCGATCTTCAATACTGTGAAAGGTGATGACGGCAATGCGCCCGCACGGCGAAAGTGTTTCAAGTGCGCCAGCAAGTCCTTCGCGAAGCGCGCCGAGTTCGTCATTGACATACATGCGAAGCGCCTGAAATGTTTTCGTTGCCGGATGTATGCGGCGGTGCGTGTACCAGCCCGGCACTGACGACTCCACCACCGCGACCACATCATCCGTGGTAAGAATTCGTTTTTCTTTTCGCGCACGCACAATGCCGCGCGCAATGCTTCGTGCAAAACGTTCTTCGCCAAGCGTGAACAGCAGTTCCGCAAGCTCTTCTTCCGGAAGCGAATTCACGACGTCTGCGGCAGTGTGTTCGCTGTCTCTGCCATACGTCATAACCAAAGGCTCATGCGCGCGGAACGAAAAACCTCTACCGCTTTCAAGGTGGTACGCGCTCCACCCAAGATCAAAGAGCACTTTGTCGACCGACGTCACACCGAGCGTATCAAGTATTCCGGCAAGATTGCGAAAGTTGTCGCGCACAAGGTGCACGGACACTCCGGGAGCGTGCGCCGTTAGGTTTTGCGCCCTCGTAATAGCTTCCTCGTCGGCATCTATGCCGATAAGCGTACCGTTTCCTTCAAGCGCACGGAGCATGGCGGTAAAATGCCCTGCTCCGCCGAGCGTTGCGTCTACCACGGTGTCGCCGGGACGTATGCGAAGACCCGCTATCGTTTCTTCAAGAAGCACACTTTGGTGGAGGTTGTCGTTCATACGGTTGAAACTTTTTCAGCAAATGCATCGGCATCGCGCTCTATCGCCGTGGTGTACTTCTGCCACATCTTCTCGTCCCAAATTTCAATCCGGTCGGAAACGCCCGCGACAACGCTTTTTTCCTTGAGTCCGGCAAATGATTTCAAATAATCGGGAACGAGAATGCGTCCTGCGGTGTCCACCTCTGCCTCGGAGGCGCCAGACAACATGAGGCGCGCAAGACCGCGGCCGGCCGCTCCTCCGGTGGAGTACCGCGCGATGCGTGATGCTTCTTCTTTCCATGCGCTTTTCGGATACACGAACAAACATTTATCAAGTCCGCGCGTTACCACCACGGAGCGCCCCAACTCTTTCCGGAATTTTGCCGGAAGAGAAATGCGGTTTTTGGTGTCAAATGTGTGGCGATATTCTCCGATGAACATGGTGTGTATGAGCGAGTCGTGACATTTTTCTCCGTCCGCACCTCCCGCCCGTTTCGTTTCACATCACCGCGGCAAGGAAAAGAGCGCGATTATAAAGCACGAACGTATGTGGGCGGGAGGTGCGGACGGACAAAATCCCACTTCATCCCACTGGGTAGTAAGTATATGACACTTCCTCCCACTCCCCGTTTCACACCCCTGTGGATAGCGGGCACGCATCGCTGATTGACGGGCCGTGTAAAGAGTGGTATGCTCGCACGATGTTCATATTTCAGGCGATTATTTGGAGTATCTTCGTCCGCCTCGGCTTATCTCTAGCCGGTCGGAGTTTCGCTTGAAATTTCTCCGCGAACGTAAGAAAAGCAGAAATTTGAAGCGAGTCCCCGACCTAACACCGGGGACTCGCTTTGCGTTTCAGGCACGCACAAGCACATTCACACGGGTCCGCATGCCTGCTACCGGACTCAGGGAGCACAGAGATGCATTTCTCTGCGTTTCATTCCGACGAGTTCGCTTGCGTGGTGGCGAAAGCCATCGCGGAGCGGCATCACTCGGTGTACCTACTTGAAGGGAGGAACTCGCCGCCAGGCGCGTACCTCCTGTTTTCAAGCGACCACCTCTCGGGGGACGCATTCCACTTGGTTACCCCCAAGCGGGATGTGACTCTCTGGCACAAGGGGAAGGAACTTGACGACAAAGCGACGCGCTACGTCGCGCTTCGTCCCTTCCTCGGTCGAGGATGCCGATTCAGGCGGGAGGTGAAGAACCTCCTCGACCATCTCGCCGTGATGCAAGCCTTCGCCGGCTAGGCGGGCGAACGAGTCGGACTGACAGGCGGCCTTCGGGCCGCCTGTTTCTTTACCCCCGCGGCCGCATCAGAGGGAAAAGTTGAGCTTCGCGTATGCTCGTGCCAGCAAGGAAGCTGAAAAGTCGCTCCGACACCCCAAAACCGAACATAGGCGGCATGCCGTATTCCATCGCTTCAACATATTCAAAGTCGGCCATTTGCGCTTCTTCATCTCCTGCGTCCCGAAGCGCCTGCTGTTTTTCAAACCGCTCTCGCTGGTCAACCGGATCATTGAGCTCATTAAACGCCTTCCCCATCTCACTTCCCCCGATGAGAATTTGAAACCTGTCTACCACGCGCGGATCACCTGCCGTTTTTTTTGCAAGTGGTTCAAGATACACCGGCATACCGGTCAATATGGCGGGGCCGCCGATGGATTTGCGCACTTTTTTCCAGAGCAGGTCAACACCTCGTCCAATATCCAGTCCCCTTTCTATGGCCATATCCTCTTTTTTCATGTGCTCTTTCACCGTAGCAAGATTGACATCGCGCGGATCAAAACCGTAACGCTCTTGCATGAGCACATTGTAATCAAGATGTTCCCACTCCTTGCCAAGGTCAACTGTGTGCTCTCCAATAGAAAATTGGAGCGTTCCAAATGTTTCTTTCGCGATAGTCCGATACAGCTCTATGAGCATTGGCACACCTTTTCGTGAATCTTGGTACGCCTCATAAAATTCAAAATGCGTATAATCCTGCGCGTGCTCATAGGACATCCCTTCATTACGGAAAATTCGCCCGATTTCAAAGGTTTTCGATATGCCTCCGGCCATAAGTTTTTTGTGCCAGAGTTCAAGTGAAATACGAAGATACACGTCAAGATCAAGTGCGTTGTGATGGGTAACAAACGGACGTGCCTCCGCACCTCCGGTCTTTGTTTCCAAAACCGGAGTTTCCACCTCAAGAAAACCGCGTGAACGCATAAAGCTCCTTGCAGCATTCCAAAAGACCGAGCGTTTGCGCACCAAATCCGCAACGTCCGGATTTAGCAATAGGTCTAGATAGCGTTTGCGGTAACGTTCGTCTTCGTCTTTGAGACCGAACCATTCGTCAGGAATAGGGCGAAGCGACTTGGCAAGCATGCGCCAACCGGACGCAAGTAAAGAATGCATGCCACGGTTGGTGGTAAACGGCGTGCCGGTTACTTCAATGAAATCTCCCGCATCAACAACAGAAAGAAAGAAATCAAACTCGTCACCAAGGTCATCTTTTTTAAAAAGCGTCTGCACACGCTTTGTGCCGTCATATACATCTGCGAACGCGATACCGCCTTGCACACGAAGTGACATAATTCTCCCCGCGAGCGTGACTGTTTCTTTTTTATGTAACAGCTCGTCATAGGAAGCAAGAAATGCTTTGTTTTCGTGCGTACGATTACACTCGGCCGGATACGGATCCATGCCTCGTTTTTTCAGGAGTTCAATTTTCCCTAACCGTTCACTACGCACTTTTTCTAGCGCAGACATGGTGAAATCCTACCACACACAGGTCAACTGACCTTTTCTATGGTGTACGTCTGCTTGCCTCCCGGAGTCTCAAACGTAAATTCGTCTCCTTTTTTCTTCCCCATAAGTGCCGCGCCAAGCGGAGACACGTGAGAAAGTTTTCGCTCACGCATATCCGCTTCTTCGCTTCCGACGATGGTGTACTCGTGCGTTTCGCCGCCTCCCTCTTTCTTAATCGTTACGTTTGAACCAAACCCAACAACATCTTTTTTCTTGTTATCCGTGGCGATTTTTGCGCGCTTCACGAGTTCTTCAAGTTTTCGTATGCGCTCTTCGGTCGCGGCTTGGAGATCCCGCGCTTCCTGATATTCGGCGTTTTCGGACAAATCGCCGAGCGAACGAGCGTATTCAAGATTTTTGGCGATTTCCGAGCGGCGCACGGTTTTTAAGTGGTCAAGCTCCTTGACCACTTCGTCAAATTTCTCCTGCGAAAGTACGGTGTCTTCTCCGGCCATGAAGTCAACCTATTGTACGGGTAACCGCCCCCGCGTCAACAAATGCTCTTTCCACACGTATTACAGGCCAAAATATTCCGGTGCCACCTCCCGCAGTGTGGAGAAAAATTGGCTCATCACATAAATGCCGCCCGTTGGGTTTCCCGAGGGACCTTTTTCCATCACCACCGCAAACGCATATTTGGGCGCGTCGTACGGGAAAAATCCGACAGCCCACGAGTTGTACCATTCATTATTAAAACCGAGCTGGGCGGTTCCCGTCTTTCCCGCCGCTTTTACATAAGAAAGCGAATTCAACCCGATAGACGTGCCTTCAGTAACTCCAAGACGCATGCCCTCGCGCACGACCGTAAGATGCTCTGGAGCAATAGCGATGCTCTCGCCCTCTACGACATCATCTTTCACAATGGTCGGGCGCACGAGTTTGCCGCTTGCAATCGCCCCAATAGCCCGCACGGCTTCAAGCGGCGTTATTTGCATGGCGTACTGCCCGATGGCGGTGTGGTAGGTGTTTCCTATGCGCCACGGCTCTTCATACGTCTTTTCCTTCCACGCGGGAGTCGGCACAAAACCGCTCACCTCTCCCGCAAGTTCTATGCCGGTTGGCGCTTCAAACCCAAAAAGCCGATACCAGTAGGCAAGCCGTTCAATGCCAAGCCCTTTGTGGTCACCAAAACCCCCGCCTATCGTATAGAAATAGACGTCAGAAGAAACGGCAATGGCTTCCCGCAGATCGGTAGCACCGTGCACTTTCCAGTCTTTGAAGACGGTCGGGTTGTCCGGGTCGTAGGGGTTTGGCACCACCAAAGAGCCGGTGGAAACGATGGTCGTGTGCGGTGTTACGAGCCCGTCGGAGAGCGCTCCTGCGGCAATGAGAGGCTTGACGATTGACCCGGGTGTATACAGACCCGACACGGCTCTATCAAGATAGGGGTCGCGCGCATCCTCAAAATAGGAGGCGATAAGGTCTGCCGGTTGCCCTTGTGAAAGAATGTTCGGATCGTATTCCGGGTACGACACGAGCGCGTGTATTTCGCCAGTAGAAACGTCCATAAGAATTCCTGAACCTCCCTGAAAAGGAACGTCGTCTGCAAGTCCTTGTATGGCGTCATAGAGCGCATGCTGCGCCCTCGCGTCAATTGAAAGCGTCACGGGCTCGCCATTTTCCGAAGGTGCAACACTTCCCTGCGAAAGAATGTCGCCGAGCGCGTTTTCTTCTACAAGGAGCGTTCCGTTTTGTCCGGCAAGTAGAAGGTCAAAGGCGGCCTCGACGCCTGCGATGCCGTGAATTTCCGTCTTAAAATAATTCCCGCTACTGTCCTTTTGTGGGTACGACACATATCCGAGGAGATGCCCAAACCCGGGATTTTCGTACACACGAACGGGAAATCCGTCTTCCCCCACAGCGTTTTCTACGAGTGCCACGCCGTTTCTGTCAAAAATGGCGCCGCGCTCGGCAAACACTATCTCGGGGCGCAAACGGTTTTTCTCGCTTTGCGCCGCATACGCCGCACCGTCGATAAGCCCCACCTCTCCCGCTTTCCCCAAAAGAATGAGAAGAAGCACACACACACCAACGGAAAGCAAGAAGTAGTTTACTTCGGAGAGCGGTTTTTCAAGACGTCCTTCAAGTCGGGCATTGTCAAAATCTGGAAGATTCTTAGAATCAAGAAAAATTTCGTTTGGTGCGATTTCGTTGTTTTGTATTTTTCTTCCGCGTCCAAAAAGAGTCATGCCGCCATGATACGCGTTCGCACAACGTTACGCATCACAAACGCAAGAAGCGACAGCCCAAGACCGAGCGATACGCCAAGAGGAACGGGATACGCTCCCGGAACAAAATACACGAGATCGGACAGTAAGCCGACAACAAACGCGACCGGAGGGAAAAAGAATGATGCGGCAAAGGAAAGAATAAGCGTCATCGGATACGGAAACCAAAACACCGACAGGAGGGCAGCCACGATGAGAATAGTTTTGATCATAGCGCAATGTCTACCGTGGTGAGCATAAACGGGTTTGCAAACGGACGAATGACGAGCGTTTTTTGCGGAGCCGAGGCACTTTCTTCAATATGCACAACCGTTCCTAGGGGAGAAGCTCCGGGAGAAATAAACACAGAGTCTCCGACCGTTACCGGCACTTCTTTTGGCACATCGGAAGAAAACGCGCCCGCGCCTTCTCCCCGCAACGTTATCGGCAAACGGCTCTCCCCCACCGCGCCTTCGTTCGTCCCTCCCGCCGCCGAAAAAAGAAGGGCGCGGGACGTTTTCTCTTCAACCTGCGCAATAATCCCTACCGGCACGCCCTGACCAAACACCGCCGCGCCCATGGAAACGCCGTCTGCGCTCCCCACATCAAGCACAAGCACGTCGTAGGGCGTAACCGGCGGCCGACTAAGCACACGGGCAAAAAGGCGCGTGTCTTCTTGCGACGCTTCTCCTTCTCGCAGTTGCGCCAACAGCGCTTCTTTCTCATTGTGAAGTGTTTGGTTTTCTTCTTTGAGACGATCGCGCTCTGCGGCTACACGGCCAGCGTCCTCAAAAGAAACAGCGGGAGCCAACACATAACTACCGACATGAAGCAACGGTGCGGTAAGGGCAGAGAATGTTGACGGAAAAACAAACCGGAGAAACACCATCACGAGCGTGACAGCCACAACAAGGGCAAAGACGATCACACCACGTGCGGAAAAAATATGATTACGATTGCGGGGATATCGCGTCTTCATCAAGAAATATGCTACGCCACATGCTGGGGTCTTCGGTAATGATACCCGTGCCGCGCACCACAGCCGTGAGCGGATCGTTTGCCACATACACCGGCACGCCGAGCACTTTAGAGAGATGATCGGAAAGTCCGCGAAGCAGTGCGCCGCCGCCAAAGACGGTAACACCGCGCTCAAGCACGTCGGAGAGGAGCTCCGGAGGCGTGTTCTCAATCACCTCCTTCATGGTCTCCGTGAGTATGTCAAGCGACGGCTTGAGCGCTTCGCGTATGTC
>JAKEFE010000015.1 GCA_022616215.1 Candidatus Parcubacteria bacterium
CATATCATTCTTCGGCTCCACAAACACGTGCTCATTCTTATAGGACAGCTTATTCCCTTTGCCATTTTGGATTACCTCCCCTATCTCCTTCCCCGCCTTGGCGAATTTTTGGCACAGACGACACCGGCCGCCACCATTGACTTCGTTGCCACGTTTTCGTTTGAGAATCCGTGGGTGGCGTTCATCGTCGGCATGTACTGGCTTTTTGTATGGATGGGTGCCTTTGGCACGTTCACCAACCACTTCCTTGACCAGTGGATTGTTACCAACGAGCGCGTTATCGCCATCAACCAAAAAAGCTTCTGGGATAGAGAGGTTTCAAGCCTGTTTCTTCATCGCATCCAAAATGTGGAAACCGATGTAGAAGGATTTTTTCACACGCTCTTTCACTTCGGCACGCTTTCCGTTGAATCGGCAGGTGCGGAACTGAACCGCATACGCATCACTGGCCTTCCCAACCCCGATCAGGTACGAAATCGGATACTGCAGGAGGTCGCACGACACGAAAAAGAAAAATTGGCCGCCGTTCGCCTCTAGCGGGAAGACGAGGTGCTCCTTACCACTTTTGCGTGCAGAAGTGGTAAGGGGTACACTGGTGTTCTCATGCGTGCGATTACGTTTGATATTGAAGTGAAGATTGACCCCTTTGCTCCGCGCCGTCTTGATGTCGGCGCGCTTGAAATTACGGTAGTCGGTATCCACGATTCAGAAACCGGCGAATACACTTCCTATCTTGAAAACGAACTCCCGAAACTCTGGCCGATACTTGAGAAAGCGGACATGCTTATCGGTTTTAACTCCGACACGTTTGATATCCCTCTCTTAAACCGCTATTACCCGGGCGACCTCACGCACATTCGGTCTCTTGATCTGTTGTCGGAAGTCTACAAAGTGCTCGGTCGGCGTATTCGTCTTGACCTCCTTGCAAAAGCGACACTTGGCAGAGGCAAGACGGGGCACGGCCTTGAAGCGGGACAGTGGTGGAACGAGGGCCTCTACGACAAAGTGCGCGAATACTGCATTGAAGACGTGCGCCTTACCAGAGAGCTCTATGAGTACGCGCGAGAACACGGACACCTTAAATACAAAGACCTCAACCAAACGCGCGCCGTTAAACTTGACATCTCCGATTGGGGCAACGGGAAAAGCCACTCGCTCACCCACACGCTCGGTATTTGAGCCATTGGTGGTGTGCTACCATGCTGACCATGAGCGACAGACATCCGTATCTTCTTGCGATTGCCATACTGTTTGCTGGTGTTCTGCTTGCCGGAGCCATTTATTTCACAAGAAGTGGCGGGGTGTCAGGCCCCACCGGAGATCTCTCGCTTCTTCGCCCGGTACGTCCCGAAGATCACCTCGTTGGCAACCCTGAAGCGCCCGTGGTTATCGTGGAATATTCTGATATTGATTGCGCGTATTGTAAGAATTTCCAGCAGGTGCTGACCCAGCTCATGACCGAGTATGCCGCAGACGGCCGCGTGGCGTGGGCATACCGGCACTTCCCCCTCATAAACATCCACCCCTACGCGGCAGAGCACGCCGAAGCGGCCGAATGTGTTGCCGAAGTTGGCGGCGAGGAACTCTTCTTCCCTTTCATTGATGCCATGCAACAGCTTGCTCCTGCGTCAGCCCAATTTAATCCAAGCGGTTACTCCGACATCGTTTCCGGTCTTGGCGTGTCGGTGGAAGCGTTTACGGCCTGCAGAGAAAGCGACAGGAACGTAGAGCGGGTAACACTTGATTTTGAAAATGCCGTTGCCGCAGGCGGAACCGGCACACCTTTTACGGTCATTCTTATACAGGGAGCAGAGCCCATTCCCATCACCGGAGCGCTTCCCTACGACGATATGAAAGAAGTAATTACGCGAGCGCTCACACAGGTTAGTCCGTAAGGTTGAGGCGATACACATCAAACGAGTTTTCTCCCTCAAACATATCGGAAGGATTCGGAAGAAACGTGCGCTTGTTCAAGAGCTCGTTTGTGGCATCTGCAAGCAGACGATGAAATACCGCAAACGCCTCATCTGCGTCCCGATAGTCAATGCTGTACCGGCGCAGCTGTGCTCTTCCGTCGGCATTTTTTGTCTTTTTGCATTCGTATACTAAAAATCTTCGCACGGGTTTTCCGTAGAGCGCAGAAACGGTGTAGTAATTAAAAATGGCCTGCATCATAAAGAGAGGATTGTCGGCCTTGCTCTTACTGAACGAGTCCACAAACTTGTGGTCCACGATATCAAGTGCCCCTTCCTGAAGCTTAGAGTGAACCACAAGATCGGACACCGCCTTAACGGGAAGCGGAAGACCGGGCACCGACGCTACGCCGCGCACCTCAACGCCGACCACCCTGTGTCGCGGAGGTCGCGCAAGATAAAACGAAACTGCCTGTCTATAGCCCCGCTCCATAGCGGCACGTTTTGCCTTCTTTGCTTTTGCGGTTTTTGCCGCACCGAAGTTTATTTCAAAGTCGGATACGCCTTGTAGGTATGTCTGTCCCGCCTCTATCGCTTGTTCTTTTGAAAAACCTCCATAAGCCTTCTTTGAAGAAGGCTTTTCTCCAGAGCTCGCTTGGAGATAGAAATGTTCAAGCGCTTTGTGTCCTGCGCTTCCCACTACCGCAGAGGGACTTCGTGGTGTGTCGTAAATCTTTTGTACGTAACGTTTATGCCAAGCAAGCGGATTACGCAAGAACGCCATTAAGGACGAATGGCTCCAGTAATCAATGGGTAGTTTCTTCTTTTTCTTTGCGGCCTTCCTCATCCGGGAAAGTATACCGCCAACCGGAAAACGAGGCGTTAGTAGCTTTTAAGCCGTCTGGCTTTTTCGTGGGTACGGATTTTTTCAAGCGCCTTGGCCTCAATTTGTCGGATACGCTCACGGGTTACGCCAAACTCTCTCCCGACTTCTTCAAGCGTGTGATAAATGCCGTCAAGGAGTCCGTGACGCATTTCAAGGATTTTCCGTTCTTTGGCGGACAGGTCGTCAAGAATGTCGCGCACTTGCTCGGTGAGGATGCGTTCCGAAGAATCCTGAACCGGCGAAGGTATTTTGTCGTCTGCGATGAAGTCCCCGAGCGTGCTTCGCTCGTCGTCATCGCTTCCGATGGGATTTTCCAGCGAAAGGGTGTCTTGGTTGATTTTTTCAATCTGGTAGATCTTCTCCACCTCAACACCCATTTCGACGGCAATTTCTTCCGGTTGCGGATCTCTGCCAAGCGCTTGGGAGAGGCGGCGCGAGACTTGTTTATATTTTGCAATCGTTTCCACCATATGAACCGGAATACGGATGGTGCGCGACTGGTCGGCAAGCGCTCTCGTAATAGCTTGACGAATCCACCACGTTGCGTACGTTGAAAACTTAAAACCCTTGCTCCAATCAAATTTATCAACAGCTTTGAAGAGGCCGAGGTTTCCTTCCTGAATAAGGTCAAGGAGCGTAAGGTCGGGCGAACGGCCAACGTATTTCTTTGCAATAGAAACCACAAGGCGGAGGTTGCTTCTGGCAAGGATGTTTCGCGCTTCGGCATCTCCTTTTTCAATGCGTTTGGCAAGCTCGCGCTCTTCGGCGGCGGTCAACAGAGGATACTGCCCGATTTCTCGCAGATAAATTTGGATTGAGTCGTACGTCGTGCCTTCGCGGCCCTTGATGTTGCGAGTGGCAAGATATTCGTCGGCGTTGTCTTCAAGCATCCCGCCTTCAAGGATGTCAATGCCTGCCACCGAAAATCGCTCGTAGAGCTCATCAAGAAACGAAATGTCCACTTCAATGTGGGGAAATTCTTTTAAAATCTCGCTGTACGTTATGTATCCGCGATCCCGGCCCTTTCGTATAAGCATCTCGGATTTTTGGAGCCGATCGTTTTTTGCCTTTTGGCGAAGCGAGCGCGCGCCCCCACGCACGACGGCTTTTGCACGGGTTTTTACCGGCGCCCTCTTCGCTTTCTTTGTGTGTGCTTTTTTACTCGTTTTCTTTTTGACGACCGTGCCCTTTTTCGCTTTAGATACCTTTCGTTTTTTGACCATAGAAAGAGTGATTATGTTGTTACGAAAGCTCCGCGAGCCGAGCTGATAATTGTTTACAGACAGCGAGCGCCTCCTGTATGGCCGATTCGTCTTTTACAGACTCAGCTCTCCGGAGTGCCGTCGTCGCTTCGTGCACCTGCGTGGTGAGCACGAAACGTTCAAATGCTTGCAGTAACTCGTCTCCCGCGTGTTCTTCAGGCGACTCTCCGAAGAGAAGTCCGGCCTCAAAAAGGGCGCGCTCGGGAAGTGTTTCGTCTTCCAAAGGCGTACCAGTAATCCGAGCGTACTCTTCCGAGAGCCGTTTGGCAAGAGGCGTGTCTTTATAGACAGCGGCGGTAGCGCCTATAAGCACGGCTCTGGATGTCATCGGCGTGTCTTTTTGTGCCTCTCCCCCAACGTCCTCGCGGTCAGTAACTGGTGCTTTGCTAAGCGATGCACGCACCGCTTCGGCAGAAGAACCTACGTGCCTTGCGATAGTGTTGGCGAAGTGTTCGCGCTCCATCGGGCTTTTCATGGCACGCACAAGCGGCACAACGATACGTTCCACCGCAAGCACCAGCCGATGCTGATCTGTTTCAAGAGACGACAACACGGACAGGAAAAACTCCACAATAGATTGTGCTCCCTGCACCCTTTTCACGAATTCTTTCGGTGACTCCTTTGCAAGGTCTGCCGGATCCTGTCCTTCCGGCATGACAATTGCCTTAACCTTCATACCGGACACAAGCGCCGCATGCGCGTTTTTCTCGCTTGCGGCAAGTCCTGCTTTGTCTGCGTCAAGCGCAAGCATGAGGTTGTCCGAATAACGCTTAATGAGCGCGAGATGTTCGGGAGACAGCGCCGTTCCCGAAAGCGCGATGGTGTTTTGGAACCCTATCTGATGAAGCAAAATGAGGTCAAATTGCCCTTCAACGAGAAGTGCAAAGCTGCGCGTACGAATGGCATCTTTTGCCCTGTCCATCCCGAACAAGATGTGGGATTTCCTGAAGAGTTCCGTTTCGGGCGAATTGAGGTATTTGGCCGGGTCTTCGCTTTTGAGTGCACGGCCGGTAAAGGCAACGGTGCGCCCCGCGCCGTCTCGTATCGGAAACATGAGACGGTCGCGAAAACGGTCATAGTACGTCCCTTTCTTTTCATCCGCCTCTTTGATAAGCCCTGCGGCGACAAGCTCGGCGGTCGTAAACCCTGCAGCAGACAATTCTTCAAGGAGCGCCCTCCATGCGTCAGGCGCGTAGCCAAGCCCCCACGCGGAAATGGTCTCTTTCGAGAGTCCGCGTGAAAGCGCGTACTGATACGCGCTTCCCTTTTCATCCAAATTGCGCGTATAAAACTGCTCCGCCCTCGCCATTGCTTCGCGCATCCGCTCAATCTTTTCTGTGTGTTGTTTCCCGTTTCCTGTGTACTGTATGTCTACTCCCGCTTTTTCCGCAAGAATTTTCAACGCACCTTTAAAATCCACACCCTCCATTTTTTCCACGAACGTGAACGCATCGCCTCCCTGACTGGAGGAGAAGCAGTAATAGGTTCCGCGTTCGGGATTGACGAAAAACGAAGGGGTTTTTTCTTTGTTGAAGGGCGAGAGGCCTTTGAAATACCGACCTGCTTTGGTGAGCTTGACGTATGGCGCGACCACATCAACGATGTTCAGTTTGTCTTTGACGCGCTGTACGGTGTCACTCATTCGTTATGAAGGTCTATGAAGCGCGCTCGGCGGGAGTGCGAAGGGAGACGGTAGATGCTTCTGCCTCCGCCGCCTCGCGACGCATGGTGCGCGCGACTTGCAACCCGTCAATGGCGGCGCGTTTCTTGCTTCCGGCAAAACCGGTTCCCGAAGGAATAAGGCGTCCCAATATCACGTTTTCTTTGAGGCCGCGAAGGGTATCAATCGACCCTTTGAGTGCCGCGGTGATGAGCACTTTGGTGGTTTGCTCAAAGGACGCGGCCGAAAGGAATGAACGACGGGAGAGCGCGGATTCTTTGATGCCAAACACAGTTTCGCGTGCTTCCGGAGAAATTTTTCCTTGCGCTTCCATCTCTTTCACTATCTCATTGAACTCCCAATCTTCAATGATGTCTCCCACCGAGTAGTCGGAATCTCCGGGAGTAACGACTTTCATGCGTGAGAACATCTGCTTCACAATCACCTCCAAGTGCTTGCGAGATACGCTTGCCCCCTGCAGTTCATAAATTTTGCTTGTCTCCGCAATGATGTATTCCTGTACGGTTGCGCGTCCCGCATACTCAAAGAGTTCTTCAAGGTCGGCGGATCCGTCGGTCAACAGCTGTCCTTTAGCGACTTTATCCCCCGTCTTTATAAGTGGCATACGCGGATAGGTAACGATGTATTCAATGGATGAACCATCTGACACCGCGCCTTTCTTTCTTGATTTTTTAGCCGTCTGTCCCGCTTCTGGAGCGACTACAATGACTTTTTCTCGGCCTTCCTCTTTTATTTCAACCACCAGCCCGTCGGTTTTTGAAATGATGGCTGGAACTTTCGGTGAGCGTTTTTCAAACACCTCTTCAACGCGCGGAAGACCCTGCGTGATGTCGCCGCCCACACTTGCCGTACCTCCCGCGTGGAAGGTGCGCATGGTGAGCTGGGTACCCGGCTCTCCAATCGCTTGAGCGGCAACGGTACCCACGGCTTCCCCAAGATCAACCGGCTCCTGCGTCGTCAAATCCATTCCGTAGCAGGACGCGCAAATGCCAAAGCGTGTCTCGCATGCCATCGGGGAGCGAACCGAAACAAAATCCACGGACAAGTCTTTCGCAATGGCCGCGGCGTCCTCAAGAGACAGGTAGTGACCCTTGGCAAACGTTTGTCCAGAAGCAACAACCGCCTCCGTCAAGATGCGTCCGCGAACGGCATCGGCAAAGTCAATCTCTATGCCGGAAGCAGACACCCGCTTGATGGAAACACCGCGCGTGCCGCCGCAATCCTTCTCCGTAATGATGGAGTCCTGTGCCACATCAAAGAGGCGGCGTGTGAGATATCCTGCGCGCGCAGTACCAAGCGCCGTGTCGGTCAAACCCTTACGAGCACCGTGCGTACTCATAAAGTACTCAATCGGAGAGAGCCCTTCAATCATCGCCGAGGTAATGGGCACCTCAATAGTTTCTCCGCGCGCATCTTGAATAAGACCCTTCATGCCGGCCATTTCAGTCAAGTTGCCCATTGAACCGCGAGCGCCGGAACGGATAAGGTCGTGTACGGACCCAGAGGGGTCAAGGACGTCCGCGACCATTTTCTCAATTTCAAGCTTCACGCCGTGCCAGGTTTCTATCGCAATACGGCGCTTCTCTTCCGCAGACAAAAGGCCGTTTCGGAAATCATCCTCAAGAGAGGCAACTTTCTTTCGTGCCGCGTCAATGACCTCTCGTTTTTCTTCCGGCACCGAAATGTCCCCGAGACTCCAGGTAACACCGGATTTTGTTGCGTACTCAAATCCGAAACGCTTCACGCGGTTGATAATCTCCGGAACCGCCTCGAGCCCGTATTTCTTAATGCAGTCAACAATGATGCGGCCGAGCACTTTTTTGGTGATGAGCTCGTTGACGTACGGGTAGTCGTTCGGGAGCACCGTGTTGAAGAGAAGGCGTCCCACCGTCGTCTCAAATACTTTGTCGCCAAACTGCTCATACTTTGCCTTGTTCGGAGTCGGAAGCACGCGTATCTTCGCCTGAATGTGCACATGTCCGTAATCGTGTGCAAGGATGGCCGCATTCGGAGACTGGAAAAAATTTCCTTCCCCGTTCTCTCCTTCAGCCGTTTTCGTAAGCCAGAAACAACCAAACGCAATGTCGTGGCTGGTTGCCACCACTGGCGCACCACTTCCCGGCTTCAGAACGTTTTTGTTCGCACTCATGATGTTCGCCGCTTCCCACTGCGCCTCTTCGGAGAGCGGAACGTGAACGGCCATCTGGTCTCCGTCAAAGTCCGCGTTAAAGGCGGGGCAGACAAGCGGGTGCAGCTGGATGGCATCACCTTCAATAAGACGCGGACGAAATGCCTGAATACCCTGACGGTGAAGCGTCGGTGCGCGGTTCAAAAGTACGTATTTGCCGGCGATTTTTTCTTCAAGAATTTCCCACACTTCGGGCACCCCGTCTTCTATGAGGCGTCCGGCGCCGCGCACGTTGAACGCAAGCTCGCGCTCAAGGAGTCCGGCAATAACAAACGGACGGAAGAGTTCAAGCGCCATATGTTTGGGAAGACCACACTCATCAAGATCCATGTCTGGACCGACGACGATGACGGAACGACCAGAATAGTCCACGCGCTTTCCAAGAAGGTTCTGGCGGAAATAGCCCTGCTTGCCTTTGAGATAGTCGGCAAGCGATTTCAAAGGACGGCGTTGCGCAGGAGTGAGCGCACCTCCTGACGCGCCCGATTTGCGGATGGAGTTATCAAGGAGCGCATCAACTGCTTCTTGAAGGATGCGTTTTTCGTTTCGCAAAATAACTTCGGGAGCGTGGATATCAAGCAGTTTCTTGAGGCGGTTGTTGCGGTTGATGACGCGACGATAGAGGTCGTTAACGTCGGAAGTTGCATGCCGGCCGCCTTCAAGCGCAACCATCGGACGAAGTGCCGGAGGAATAACCGGAATGCGGGTAAGAAACATCCACTCGGGACGAACCTTTGACGCTATCATGCTTGCGATGAGCGAGATGCGCTTAGCAAGTTTTGCACGCTCGGCAGACGCCGCCGTCTGATAGCGCGCTTCAAGCGTTTCTTTGAGTTCTTCAAGTTTGATGCCGCGGAAAATGTCGTAAATGGCCTCCGCGCCAATCTTTGCTTCAAAGAGCGTGCCGTATTTCACCGAGTAGCGGTGATACGTAATCTCGTCAAAGACGCGGCCGACGACGACCGAATCTATCTCGGATTTTGCAAGCGTCATGCGCTCTTTGAGCGCGTCGCGCTCTTTGTCGTCACGCGCGGCCTTGTGTTTGGTTTTGTATTCGCTTTCAAGTTCGGCAAGGAGCCGTTTCTTCACGTCCTCGTTCACCTTGGTGATGATGTATCCGGCAAAGTAAATCACTTTTTCAAGATCCGCAGACGGAATACCAAGCACAAGTGCCATGCGGCTTGGCATGCTTCGGAGAAACCAAATGTGAGCTACCGGCGTGACCAATTCTATGTGGCCCATGCGCTCACGGCGAACGATTGAGCGGGTAATTTCAACGCCACATTTGTCGCAGATAATGCCTTTGTAGCGGATGCCTTTGTATTTACCGCAATAACATTCGTAGTCGCGTTCCGGACCAAAAATCTTTTCATCAAACAATCCGTGTTTTTCGCTCCGCTGGGTGCGGTAGTTGATGGTTTCGGGCTTGGTTATTTCGCCGCGCGACCACTCCAAAATGCGCTCGGGTGAGGCAAGCGAAAGCCGGAGCGCGTTCCAGTCACTTCCGCGCTGCCCC